>DAOVHN010000693.1 GCA_030671915.1 Pseudomonadota bacterium | reverse complement strand
CCGCCGGCGCATCCACGACACAAAGGTCGCGCACCACGGTACGCGGAGCGCGTCCGGGGGCCTCCGGGGCGATCTCTAGGCAGTCGCGGCGGATCGCGCTGTCGGGTTCGTCGTCGAGGACAAGACTGGGCGCCAGTTCCACCGTTTCGTCGCCGTGCAGCAGGGTACGGCGATACGCCATTCCGACCGCTTCGGCGGCTTTCGGCGCTTCCGCCCCGCCGTCTTCCTTTTTCTTGCTGGTCGAGATTGCGCCGCCGAACAGGCCTCCCGCGCCGCCGCCTTTCTTCTTTTCTTCCTCCGGCGCCTGCAACTGTTGCACCCCCAGGACGAGAAGCGACAGCGGCCGCAATCCAAGCTCCGCGCTGGTTGCTTCCAGGCGCCCCAGTTCACGCTTTTCGCCACCCGCCGTCTCTTCGTGCAGCGTCAGGACGATGCGCTGATACAACTCCCCGGGCAGGACTTCCTGTCGGTCCAACGGTTTCGCATAGGCTTCCCCTGGCTTCGCACGGGGAAAGGACGGGTCCAGCGGCAGCCATGTGCCGTCGCCCTGGTCGACCTCCAGCCAGACATGATCGGCGGCCAGCGCGCGCAGCGCCGTGTCGGCGCCGGGATCGTAGGGCAGATAGTCCCTGGCCAGGTTGAAGTCGGGGAGCTCCGGCGGGTACATCCCGCGGATCAGAACGTCGAGATTGCCGCCTACGAGCTCGCCGCGCACGAAGCGCACCCGATAGCCCCGGCCACGCAGGATATCGGCCAGCAGCAGCGCCTGGTCGGCCGCGTTGCCGCCATGCGCCAGAACCGTGCCGCGCGGGCCGCGAAGGATGCCGGGATAGGCCTCGAACCGGATGCCTGTGGCGACGGCCGCGAATGCCTCGTCGAGGTCGAGCGCGCGAAGCGCTTGCAGCTTCGCGTCTCCGGGCAAAGGAAGTTCGGCTGCGGGCAACTGCGCCGGCGCCAGGATCAGCCCCAGCAGGACAAGCCCGCAAAAACGGCGGACCATGGTCCGACTTGTCAACAGATGTTTCATCCGCCAGCCCCGGCGATCCAGCAAGGTTACTTGTAGAAAATCGTGATCGATGTCGTAGCGTCCGGCATGGCATGGTACTTCAAGGCGTCAATTAGTCCGAGGACCGAGACATGCGGCGTCTCCATACCGGATTTTTCCATGGGCTTGAACTCACCGTTGCCTTCGTACAGGTAGTCCATGCCGAAAAAGTCGTATTTCGTCCAATCGGGCAGCGCCTCGACGTAGAACGCCATAACCGTCGCCACGTCGTCCGTGGTGTGGAGAGTCACGAAAGCAAGCTGGGTGAAGGGGACGTCGTTCATCGAGCCCTTGCTGGCCGGCTGCGCCATGACGACAACCGCGCCGGGATAGGGCGGCTGCTTGACCGCGCTCCTGTCGGGCATGTTTTTCGTGGCCGTCTGAAGCACCATCTGCTCCAGGGGATATTCCGCTTCCTTGCCCTCGATGGTCGGTTTCCCGGGATCCTCGGCCATCGGCGCATAGGGTTCCGCCGGCGCCGCGCCGGACAGGGCAAAGACGCCGAACAACCCGGCGGCAAACGCTACGCGCAGTTTTGTCTTGAACATCTTGTCACTCCCCTTGGCCTGTTGCCGCGACGGGCGATCGGGCAGGAGCGCAATCAACCCTGGAGCGCTTCTGACCGGCCTGATCCACTTTGCCCGGCGCCGGTCGCCCTCGCGGCTACATTAGAGCGTATGTACAATCTTCAGGTCAAGGTTGTTATCCATCCCGTCCAGCCCTCGCATGCGCGTCTGAAGCCATGGGCCGACGGCCT
>DAOVHN010000123.1 GCA_030671915.1 Pseudomonadota bacterium | reverse complement strand
CCTCTTGCTGGACCTTTACGGTCACGGTTCAGCCGCCCGTTACCGGCGGGAAAAAGGCGATTTCGTCATTGGCCGCGATGGGGGTGTCCAGGGCGGCGAACTCCTGGTTCACGGCGACGCGGATCGCCGAGACGTCGCGCATCGCCTCCGCATGGCCGGGACCGCGCGTTTTCAGCCATTCCACCAGACCAGCGACATCGCGAACCTCGGCCGGCGCCTCGACGGTTTCCTCGCCCAGGCCGGTACGCTGGCGCAGAAAGGCGAAATAGAGAATTCTCATGTCAAAACCTCGTTGAAGGGCAGGAAATAGACACTGCTACCTGACTTTAGATAGGTCAAGTCGGCCTCGAAATCCACCAGCCCGTCGGCCTCGACCAGGGAAGAGAGGATGCCGGCACCGCTGGCCCCATGCTTCAGCACCACCAGCGCGCCATCGCCGCCGACCGTCAGTTTCGCCCGGACGAACTCCCGGCGGCCCGATTTCTTCTTGTGGTCGAACCCGGCCCGCACCTGGAAACGGCGGGCGGACACATCCTCCATCCCGGCCAGCCGCAGCAGGATCGGCCGGGCGATCAGCAGGAAAGTCACCAGCACCGCGCCGGGATTGCCGGGCAGGCCCACGATCGGCGTGCGGCCAACCTGGCCCATGGCCACAGGCCGTCCCGGCTTGATCGCCAGCCGCCAGAAATGCAGACTGCCCCCGGCCTCGACCGCCGACCGCAAATGGTCTTCTTCGCCGACCGATACGCCACCGGATGTAAGCAGCAGATCGTGGCTTTCGGCGGCTTGGGCCAGCGCCTTGGCCATGACCGCCTCGTCGTCGGGCAGAATGCCGAGATCGCTGACCTTGCAGCCCAGCCGCGCGACCGCGCTCATCAGCGTATAGCGGTTTGCGTCGTAGATCGCGCCTTCGGCCAGGGGCTGGCCAGGGTCGCATACCTCGTCGCCGGAGGAAAACACCGCCACCCGGATCGGCTCATAGACCGCCAGTTCGGTTCGCCCGACGGCCGCGGCCAGGCCTATATCCTGTGGTTTCAGCCGCCGCCCGGGCTGCAGCACGACGTCACCCTTGCGTACATCCTCGCCTGCATTGCGGCGGTTCGCGCCTTTTTTGATACCCGGCATGATGACCACATGGTTGCCATCCTCGCGGCAGTCCTCCTGCATCATCACCGTGTCCGGCCCCTCGGGCATCGGCGCGCCGGTGAATATGCGGATCGCCTCGCCACGCACCGCCGCGCGGCCCAGCGGATGACCCGCCGCCACCCGGCCAGTGACCGGCAGGCGCGTTTCGTTGCCGGGATCGAGGTCGTCGAAGAACACCGCATAGCCGTCGACCGCCGAATTGTCGTGCGGCGGCACATCGACCGCGGCCGTGACGTCCTCGGCCAGCAAGCGCCCGCCGGCCTCAGCCAGCGGCAGGCGCGCGACATCGGCGACCGGCCCGACCCGTTCCGCCAGCATCGCCAGCGCCTCGTCCAGCGGCATCAGCGCCCCGCCATGGGCGAAACAGTCATCGCTAAGCTGCGCCATGTTGGGCTCCGCTTTTCAAATCGCAATATTCGATAATGAAATCTGCGATCGCCGGGACATCGTTCAAGTCCAGTTGCGGAATTTCCAGCCCGCCGAGGATTTCATCACTGGCCACCGCGACGATTTTCGGGTCCTCCCGGCAGATCAGCGGCTTGCCCGTAGCTGAACGGTAAACTTCCAGTTTGGGGTGCTCGTCGCTTTTGAACCCTTCGATCATAAGCAGATCCACGGGCGTCATATGGCGCATCAGGTCGCCCACGCCCGGTTCTGCCTTCTCGCGGATTTCATGCATCAATGCCCAGCGCCTGCCACCGGTAATCATGACCTCGGTCGCCCCGGCTTCGCGGTGCTCGTATGAATCCTTGCCCGGCCGGTCGATTTCGAAATTGTGGTGCGCATGCTTCACCGTGGATACCGACAGGCCGCGCCCCACCAGTTCGGGCAGAAGGCGCACCATCAGGGTCGTCTTGCCGCTGCCGCTCCAACCAGCCAGCCCGAAAATTTTCATGGAACCGTTACTCATCGCCGGAAATAGGCTCGTCTCAATCATTGGGCGCGCCGGCATCCTCCGCCATATGTTTCAGGCCGGCCTGAAGATAGTCGTATCCGGTAATGATTGTCAGCAGCGCCGCAACCCACAACATGGCCTCGCCGATGGCCGTGGTCGTGATCTCGGGATGCCAGAAATCCGGACCCGCGGCGCCGACGATCAGGAAGCCCAGCGCGAACATCTGCACGGCCGTTTTCCATTTGGCCAGGTTGCTGACCGGAACGCCGACCTTGATACTGGCCAGGAACTCGCGCAGCCCCGACACCAGGATTTCGCGACACAGGATGACCAGCGCCGGCAGAATGACCAGACCGGAAATATTGCCCGACCAGACCAGCATGATCAGCAGCGCTGAGATCAGCAGCTTGTCCGCGACCGGATCCAGGAACTGTCCAAGATTAGAAATCTTGCCCATGGACCGTGCCAGCATCCCGTCGAAGTAGTCGGTGATGCCCGCCAATGTAAAAAGGGCGAGCGTCGCCCAGCGCGCTGCGTCGCCCTTGAACCAGAATAGCGCCACGATCAGCGGGATCGCCAGAATGCGCGAGATCGTCAGAAGATTGGGCAGGCTGTACAGCATGGGCTCCAGGGCAATAGAGGTGTTGGCAACAGCGTTGCAGGATGCGGCATTCTAACCATCGTCGTGGAAATGGCCATAGATTTTCCCGGCCACGGCGCGACTAATGCCGCCAACAGCCTCCAGATCGCTGAGACCTGCCTGGCCGACGGCCCGCGCCGATCCGAAATGCCTCAGCAGGGCGCGCTTGCGGGCCGCGCCGATGCCGGGGATTTCGTCCAGCGGCGATGCCGCGATGCCCTTGGCCCGTCGCGTGCGGTGGGCGCCGATCGCAAAGCGGTGGGATTCGTCGCGCAGCCGCTGCAGGAAATAGAGCACGGGGTCGCGGGGCTCCAGCATGAAAGACGGCCGGCCGGTGCGGAAAAACCGCTCACGCCCCGCATCGCGGTCAGGCCCCTTGGCGATGGCCAACAGTTCCATATCCTCAATGCCCAGCTCCTCCAGGGCTTCGCGCGCCGCCGTCAGCTGTCCCTGTCCGCCATCGATCACCACAAGGTCCGGCCAGCCGCCATCCTCGCGGTCGGGATCCTCCTTCAGGGCGCGGGCGAAGCGGCGGCCCAGCACTTCACGCATCATCGCGTAATCGTCCCCGGCCGAGGCCTCGCCGTCCGCGCCGCCGGCCGTTCGGATATTGAACTTCCTGTAGGCGCCCTTGTTCAGCCCCTCCGGCCCGGCGACGATCATCGCGCCGACCGCGTTCGATCCCTGGATATGGCTGTTGTCATAAACCTCGATACGCTCCGGCGGGGCTTCCAGGTCCAATGCCGCCGCCAGCCCTTCCAGCAGTCGGCGTTGGGACGCGCTTTCCGACATGCGCCGCGCCAGTGCCTGGCGCGCATTGGACAGCGCATGCTCCAAGGGTTTACGGAAACGGCCGCGTTGCGGCACGCGGATTTTCACCTTGTGCTCTGCCTTGACCGACAGAGCCTCGGCCAGCAGGTCAACCTCCGTGGGCTCGACGCTGGCCAGCACTCGGCCGGGCGCCGCCCGCCCGTCATAGAACTGCCCGATGAAGGCGGACATGATTTCAGACGCCTCGGCCTTGCGGTCATGGCTGGGGTAATAGGCCCGGTTGCCGTGATTGCGGCCGTCCCTGAAGAAAAATATCTGGATGCAGGACTGGCCGCCTTCCTGGGCCAGCGCGATCACGTCGGCATTGCCGATCCCCATCGGATTGATGTCCTGGTGGGACTGCACCATGGTCAGCGCCTGGATGCGGTCGCGCAGGGCGCCCGCCCGCTCGAACTCCAGGCCGTCGCTGGCGTCCTGCATCTGGTGGGCCAGTTCCTCCTGCACCGCGTGGGAACGCCCGATCAGGAAGTCATGGGCCTGGCGGACCAGCGCGCCGTATTCCGTTGTGTCGATCCGCCCGACGCAGGGTGCGCTGCAGCGCTTGATCTGATATTGCAGGCAGGGCCGGGTGCGGTTGGCGAAGATCGAATCCGAACAGTTGCGTAGCAGGAAGGCGCGCTGCAACGCCGTGATCGTGCGGTTCACCGCCCCTGCCGATGCGAAGGGACCGTAATATTTTCCGGGCCGCTTGCGCGCGCCGCGATGCTTGATGAGCTGCGGAAAGTCATGGTCGGCCGCGATCAGGATGTCGGCGAAGGATTTATCGTCGCGCAGCAGGATGTTGTAATGCGGCTTCAGCGTCTTGATCAGGTTCGCTTCCAGCAGCAGTGCCTCGACCTCGGTGTGCGTGGTGACGATTTCCAGCTCGCGCGTCTCGGCGACCATGCGTTGCAGCCGCACCGGCAGCCGGCCGGCATTCGCATAGGTTGCCACGCGTTTCTTCAGATTCCGGGCCTTGCCCACGTAAAGCACTTTGCCGCGCGCCCCGATCATTCGATAGACGCCGGGGCTGCCGGGCATTGACTTCAGCTTGCCGCGGATCAGGGTCGCGCCGTCGGCCAGGCTGACCGTCGCGGATTCATCGCCGGCCCGTTCGTTTTGTTGACCTGTCGCGTCGCTATTCATTGCGCCTAATTTCGGGATCGCCGTTTCCCCCGTCAATGGTGGAAACGCCGGTGGCATAAGCTAACAACCCATTAACAGGCTGGAAATTCAGGTCTTTATGCATCAATCCACGATTCCTGTGGATAAGCCTGTACACAACTTCGCGACTCGGGGCGCGGCCCGCAGGATTCTCACAGATTCGCGATTGTTGCACAAGAAATAGGCAGTCTCCATAACTCATTGAATTAACTATATTAACTATTGCATATACATGTGCAGTTGCACTTGGCAGGTGCGGCCGACTCGGCCGGAATCGGGAAAAAAAGACCAGCACGCCGACTGTGTAAAAATATTCTCGATTCGTTCGCAAAAAACCTCAACATGCATAACCGGTATTCTTTGCAAAACAATACGATCGGCCATGATCATAACTACTCGAACGGAATGAAGCCGCGTGCCGGCTGGGCCCAGCCCAGATGTTCGCCGCCGTCCAGCGCGATCATCTGGCCGGTCATCGAGCGGGCGGCCAGGATATAGCGGACGCCGGCCGCGATCTCTTCCGGGGTGGCGCCATGTTGTAGCGGAGTCGCGTCCCACTGCATGCGGAAATGATCCTCATTCTGCCGCTCGCTCTTCAGCGTCGGCCCCGGTCCGATGGCGTTGACCCGAATGCGCGGCGCCAATGCCAGCGCCAATGTCTGGGTCAATGTCCACAGCGCTGCCTTCGACAACGTATAGGTAATAAAATAGGGGGTGAGGTTCCACACCCGCTGGTCCAGCAGATTGACGATGACGCCTTCCGCCTCGTCCGGCAGGGCGCGCGCCATGCCCTGCGACAACAGGAACGGGGCGCGCAGATTGGCCTCCATATGGATGTCCCAGCTTTCGCGCGTCGCCGTGTCCCAGATATCGTATTCGAAGCGCGAGGCATTGTTCACCAGGCAGCCCACAGGCCCCAGCGCCTCGGCCGCGCGGCCGATCAGGCTTGCGGTTTCGTCTTCGCGCCCAAGGTCGGCCGCCAGGGTCGCGGCGCGCCTTCCCATGCCGCGAATTTGCGCCGCCAGTTCCTCCGCCGCCTCGCCCGACCGGCTATAGTGGATCGCCAGATCGAAGCCTTGTTCCGCCAGGTCCAGCGCGATGGCGCGACCGATACGATGCGCCGCGCCCGTGACCAGGGCCGTGCGCGGGATGGAACTTGCCGGGGCCGCGCCACCGCTCAAGACGCCGCCTCCCCGTCGCGTGAATTCGCGTAACGCAGCACCATGTCGCGCAGGGTCACCATGCCCTGGATCTGCCGGTCGCCACCCAGTACCAATGCGCGGTTGAGCCCGATGCGCACCAGCAGCCGGATCGCGTAGCGGAGATCCATCCCCGGATCGACGTAGACGACAGGTTTGCTCATCACCTCATAAACCTGCACCCGGTCGAAGGAGAGGTTCGCCGCCACCACCTTGCGGGCGATGTCGTTGACCACAATCACGCCGTACTCGTCCTTCTCGTCCCGGCGCTCCACGACCAGCGAGCTCACATGCTCGCGCGTCATTTTCTCCATCGCCTCGCGCACCGTCGCCATGCTGTCGATGGTGTGCAGGTCGCGGGTCATGACCTCGGCGACCTTGATATAGGGTTCCTGTTTCATATCTGCTCTTCGATCTCTTGTGTCAGGGTCTCCATCTGCGATGACAGGCCGACGGCGTCCTCGATACCAATCTGGAATGCTATCCCGGTGCCCGGCTTTTCGTCGAATTTTCCCGTGGCGGCGATGGTCTCGAGAATATCGCGACTCAATGGCTCGGCGACCAGAAAAAGCAGCAGGTCCCTCTGTACCGCCAGATCGAGGCCCAGAAAAGTCTTCTCGGGCTTCAGTCCCTCGCCGCGGGCGCTGGTGATTACGGTGCAGCCGGTGGCGCCGGCTTCGCGCGCGGCGGCCAGGATATTCTCCGTATGGGCGTCGTCCACCAGCGCCATGATCAGTTTGAATCTCATTGCTCACTCCCATGTTTGTTTGGGGCTTTGCGCTTCCGCCGCTTCGCCTTCCAGGCGGACAGTTCAGCGTACCCCAATACGGAAATCATCGGAAACAGGCTTGCGAAGGCGATCAGCCCGAACCCGTCGATCACCGGGCTTCGGCCCGGTATCGTCGATGCCAGGCCGAGGCCCAGCGCAGTGACCAGCGGCACGGTCACGGTCGATGTGGTCACGCCGCCCGAATCGTAGGCCAGCGGCACGATGCTGCCGGCGATGCGCACCACCCGCAAGGTTTGCAGGATCAGCGCCACGTACCCCGCGATGATGTACCAGTGCAGCGGCGTGCCGGTGACGATGCGGAAAGTGCCAAGGGACACGCCGACGGCGACGCCCAGGGCCACGGTGATCCGCAACCCCCAGACGGAAATGGCGCCGCCCGATACCTGGTTCGCCTTGACCGCGACCGCCATCAACGCCGGCTCGGCGATGGTCGTGGCGAAACCGATCGCGAAGGCGAAGGCGTAGACCCAGCCATAGTCGCGCCAGTCGGCGCTGACGGCCTCGATGCCAAGGAAAGCGGGATCGGTCAGCTGCTTCGCCATGATCTTGCCGATCGGAAACAGCGCCTCCT
>DAOVHN010000378.1 GCA_030671915.1 Pseudomonadota bacterium | reverse complement strand
TCGACATCGGCCTCGGCATCCACACCGCCATCTTCGCCCGCAATCCCGGCGGTCCCCTCCCCGCCCCCGTCATAAAGGCTGTGCAGGGCCGCCTCGATATCGGCCGGGGTCGCAACGCGGACTTCGACCGGCGTGCCGGCTGCCATGCGCACCGCGTCGATCGCAAACCGGTCCAGCGGGTCGGCCATGGCGAGCACCGCACCGTCCGGTCCCTGTTCGATCGGCACGACGCGCGCCTGCTGCAGAAAGCGGAAACTCAACCGGTCCTCGAACAGGGGTTCGGCGGGAAAATCCGTACGCGCCAGCAGCCTCAGGCCAAGCGCGTCGGCATAAGCCGCGGCCAGGTCGATTTCCGAGACCAGGCCCAGCTTGGTAAGGGCACTGGCCAGAGTCTCGCCGGTTTCATCGTTGACGCGCAACGCGCGGTCCAGGCACGACGGCTGCAGCTTCCCCGCCTCGACCAGGCGTTGCGCCAGATCGCGCATGAAATCGCGCGACTCCGGCTGTTCGTTTTCCAGGCCCCTCGCGGGGACGCTGCCCTTGTCGAATGAGGTCATGTCAGCCATGTCCAACCAACCTTTACGCCGGAACCAGCGGGCCGTAAAGCCACACAAGCCAGAACGCCAGCGCAAGCGCCGGTCCGAAGGGAAGCTCGGTCACGCGTCCTACATTGCGCCCCGTCATCCGCAGGACCAGGGCCGTCGCCAGACCGAAGACCGCACCCAGCAGCACCACGCTTGGCAAACCAGCCCAGCCGACCCAGGCGCCCGCGGCGGCCAGCAGTTTCGCATCGCCCAACCCCAGCCCCTCGCGTCGGCGCAATCCGCGATAGGCCACGGAAATCACGGCGAACAGGGCAAACCCGATCAGGGCGCCAGCCAGGTGATCGGTCCACCGACCCGGCATGATCCAGGCATGCAGGAGAACTCCGGCCGGGATCAGCGGCAGGACGAGAATGTCGGGCAAAATCAGATGACGAGAGTCGATGGTCGCGGCTGCGAGAAGCGACCAGCCGAGCAGGCAACCGGCCCAGATCAGCAACGGATCGGGCAAGGAGGCCGCCGCCCAGACCGCCACGCCCAGCGCCGCGATCTCGATCCCCGGATAGAACATGCCGAGCGGCGTGGCGCAGTACCGGCATCGCCCACCGGACAAGAGCCAGCTCGCCACCGGAATCAGATCGGCCGCCGACAACCGCCGGTCGCAATGGGGACAGGCCGAGCGCGCCCATGCCACGGGCATGCCCGCGGGCAGCCGCTGAATCAGCACGCCCAGGAAGCTGCCGATGAACGGGGCGGCAATTATCGCCCATATCCAGCCAATCCAATAATTTCCGATCATTCAGTTATCCGGTTTAAATCATCCGCAAAGACTGATAAAGCGAATATTATCAAAATTCTGTTCAACAATTCTCGCATAAATGCTAACCGTTTATTCAGATATATCGCGAGACTTAAGATTGAATTACCAAAACTGGTTTCGTCAGGGGCCAGTTTAGCGCCGGGACAGGGTAAATGGAACCGGCCACCGCATGGAGGGATAACGGAATGGGGAGAGCAATAAAGGGGCGGCGACAAATTGTTGTCCCGGGCGCCGTGCTTTGCGCGGTGCTCTTGCTACTTGCCGGCTGTGTCCGGCTTTCGGAGTCAGAGGGCATCAAGTCGGATGCACCCCAAAAACAGGAACAACCCGGCGAGGCAAGGCCCGATTTGCCACCGGCGGAACAGCCCCCGGCAACCGATGCGGAACAGCCGGATGGCGCCGCCGCGGGACCCACGGACCTGACTCCCGAACAGCGTTACGAGATATTCAAGGGCAAGGGCAGCGCGGTCGGGCGCCCCCGCAGATCGAAAGCCCTGGCGACCGTCGCCGAAGGCGGCGACATTACCCTGAATTTCGTCGATGCCGACATCCGCGAGGTGATGAAGGCGACTCTTGGCGGCATTCTCGGCGTCAATTACACGGTCTCCGAGGGGGTTCAGGGTCTGGTCACCGTCCAGAGCGGCCGGCCGGTGCCGCGCGAAGCCCTTCTGCCGACCCTGGAAACGATCCTGCGGATGCATGGTGTTGCGCTGGTGCGCGAAGGCGGCCTGTACCGGGTGCAGCCGCTGCAAGGGGCGGCCCGTGGGAACGCCGCGATCCGCCTGGGCATGTCGGGCGCGACAGAAGGCGAGGCTTACGGGATCCAGGTGGTGCCGCTTTACTTTGTGAGCGCGGCCCAGATGGCCGAAACCCTGCGGCCGATCGCGCGTGAGGGTGGCGTCCTGCATGTGGACGAGACCCGCAATGTCATCATGCTGGGCGGGACCCGCTTCGAACTCGCGGCCCTGCTGGAGGCGGTCGAAATCTTCGACGTGAACTGGCTGTCAGGCATGTCCTTCGGTCTGTTCTCGCTGGAATACGCCGATGCGCGGGCCCTGGCGGACGAGTTGAACGCGATACTGGGCGACGGCAAGCGCGGGGTGGCCGGCGGGCTCGTCCGGCTGGTTCCGGTGGAACGGCTGAACGCGGTCCTGGCGGTGTCCCGCCAGCATCGGTATATCCAGCAGGTCCGGCAATGGGTCGAGCGTCTCGACAAGCCCGGCGGCGGCGGTAGCGGGGGCGACCAGCAGCTATATATCTATTTCGTGCAGAATGGAAAGGCCGCCAATCTGGCCGACGTGCTCAACGACGTCTTCGCCAACCAGGGCCGGCAGCGGATATCGGCCGCGCGGCAAGAACCCGGCGGCCTTGCGCCCGGGCTGGAGCCGGTAGAGATCGGCGATGCGCAGGCGCAACCGGCCGGCGATGTACAGGGCGAACAGCAGGCACAACCCCAGCCCGCGCCGCCCGCGGCCACACCGCAACCCTCCAGCCGCGGCATCGCTCTGTCCAGCGGCGGCCAGATCCGCGTGGTCGCCGACAAGGAACGCAACGCCCTGCTGATCTCGGGAACGCAGGGGGAATACCGGTCCGTGCTGCGGGCGCTCAAACAGCTCGATCGCCGCCCGCTCGAGGTGCTGATCGAAGTCACCATCGCCGATGTAACTCTTACCGACCGGCTGGAATACGGCATCCGCTGGTTTTTCCAGAGCGGCAACCACGGCGTGACCCTCAGCGAACTGAAGGACGGCGCGGTCGCGTCCACCTTCCCCGGCCTGTCCTACGTTTATTCGGTAACGAACGCCAAATCGGTGCTGGACCTGTTGTCCAGCATCACCGATGTCGAGGTGATTTCAGCGCCCCAGCTTCTGGTGCTCAACAATCAGGAGGCTCAGCTTCAGGTCGGCGCGCAGGTACCCGTCGCGACCCAGCAGTCGACTACGGTTGATCCTGATCCTCTCATTGCCGACAGGATCGTCAGCACGATCGAGCTGAAGGACACCGGCGTGATCCTGAAGGTGACACCCAGGGTCAACGATAGCGGCCTGATCATCATTGAGATCGAGCAGGAGGTAAGCCAGGTCAGCCAGGACGCCGCGGCGGGGACGCTGACGCCGACGATATCCAAGCGCATCATCACCACGACCGCCGCGGTGCAAAGCGGGCAGACCGTCGCGCTGGGCGGCCTGATTCAGGACAACAAGACGAACACGAAGGTCGGCATACCGGGGCTGTCGGCGAT
>DAOVHN010000546.1 GCA_030671915.1 Pseudomonadota bacterium | reverse complement strand
CTACGAAGTCGATGAAGAGAGAGGAGCCCTGCACGGGGGGCATTTCTGGTCCTCGGAGGGGCTCGCGGCTCCGGATCCGGGATGGGTCGACGTCGAGTTGGGCAAGGGGACCTGGTGGCTCGAAAGGATCGTGGATCTCGAGGAGATCCAGGCTCCCAGTGCCGGTTCCCTGCCGTCGGAAGCCCAGGGCCTGAAGCGGCAGCCCTTCTGGTCGACGATGTACTGGCCGCCCACCGGCTTCTCCCAGGTCTTGCCTTCCTTGATCTTGGCTATGAACACGAAGACGCCGCGCAACGCGCCGTCCTTCACATCGATCCAGACCACCTCGCGCTCGCCCTCGCCGCAGACGTCGGGGTTCTTGGTAATGAGGATATTCTCGATCGCGGAATCGGGAAGCGCACCTTCGAAACTCACCTTGCCCGTGACGCTGCCGCCGTTTTCCACGGTTCCTTCGGTATATTTCACCTTGGCCGCCTGGGCCGCCCCCGGCAGCCCCAGAACCATGGCGGCGCCGAGCGCCAGGAGTCCAAACGTTTTCAAGTTTTTCATATCTCTCAATCCTCCGTTTCCCGGTCTCTATACGGCCGGGACCATTTCGGTTTGCGGGCGGTTCAGATCCGCCAGCGCCATGATTGCGACAGCCCAGACGCGCATCCGTTCGTCGTCGTCGAGGACGTCGAGGAAGCGGTCGGTCGCGGTCGCCGCATCGATACCGCGCAACAACCGCGCGGCTCTTTCCTTGTGAAAACCGTCGCGGAAGAAGGCGAAATCGACGAGCCGCGTGACAGCGTCCGCCCCGCCCGCGGCAGCGACAGCCTCGGCGGCGGCCTCGCGAACGCCGGGCTCGCTTTCGGTCAGGAATTTTTCGATTTCGCTTATATCGCCGCCCGACCGTGCCAGACCGCGGACGGCCTCGGCGCGAACGAACGGATCGGCGTCCGCCAGATGCCGTCGGAACAGATCCGCGTCACCCTCTTCCGGCGCGGCGCCCAGGGCGCGAAGGGCGGCGAGGCGCATATCGCGGTCATCGCTGCCGGTGGCGGTGACCACGGTGTCACTGGCGTCGCCAGGCAGGCCGCCCAGCCGAACCGCCAGTCGCGTCAGCGAGTCCGCGGCCGCCAGCCTGACGTCCTCGTCATGGTCGACCAGGGCTTCGGCCAGCGCCAGCGCCACATCGTCTTTCGCGACATTGCCCAGCACCCTGGCCGCGAAACGACGGACATCCTGGTGCGCCGCGACCTTGGGGTTCGGCGACACCTTCTGCTTGCGCATCGCCCGCTGGCGGGACAGTTCGAGAAATTCCTCGTCCTCGTCGGTGAGTACGGGTTCGGCGGCTTCGCCGGTCTCGCCGGCCGATGATGGCGGCTCGTCGCCGGCGATGATCGCCGCGAGAGTCGAAGTCGGAAATACGTCGTAGGCGGGGCCCGGCTCTTCTTCGGTTTCCTCCGGCTCTTCCACGGTGGCCTCGGCCACAACCTCTTCGGCCTCGACCTCGACCTCTTCAGCTTCAGCCTCGACCTCTTCGGCTTCGGCCTCGACCTCTTCCGGCGGGGGCACCAGTTCGCCGCGCAGCGCCGCCAGCAAGGCATAGCCCGCCGGGTTGGGCCATTCGCCCTCATCGGCGAGAGAGGCAAGCTGGCCCATCGCATCCAGCCGGACCTGGCGTTCGCCTTCGCCCAGCACCGCGGTAAACCCGGCGACGGCATGTTCGCCGCCAATTCGTGCCAACGCCGCGACGGCCGCCAGCCTGCGGGCCAGCGGGATATCGCGATCGGTCAAAATGCCCAGCACGTCGGCGAGCGCATCCTCGCCCAGCAGCGCGCCGATGGCTTTCAGCGCGGCGGCGCCGACATTGACGGATTCGCTTTGCAGCCTGGTCCGGATCAGCTCGGCCAGTTCCTCGCCATCGAACAGCGACGGCGCGGCGGCGATCAGATCCAGTACCGCTCGCTGCACATCCCAGTTGGAATCGCGGAGCAGGACGGCGGCGCGGGCCGGATAGAGGCGGCCGATCAACAGCACCGTTTCCGCCCTGATTTCCGCCTGGCGGTCGATAAACAGCTCGGCCAGGCGCGGGTCTTTCGGATTGCAGCCGGCGACCGCGCGCAGGGTAGCGGCGCGAAGCTCCGACGATTTGGCCTTCAGGGCGCGGCCGACCGCTTCGCGCGCCGCCGGCGCGTCGGAGGTCGCCAGCACGGCCGCGGCGCGGCGGCGTGTACGGATGTTCTTGCCGTCCAGATAGCGGATCAGCGCGGCGATGTCGGGCTCGCCCATGAGGGCCAGCGCACGGAAACCCTTTTCGCTCAGATCCTGGCCGAATTCGTCCTCGATCGCCTCGATCACGTCCGGGACGGCGTCGGAGATGCCGAACGCGGCCAGGCCCTCTATGGCCTTGACCTGCATGTCGACCCAGTCGTCCCAGCCATCCTGGTATATCTCGTCCTCGTCCCAGGCCATTTCCTCGTCACGCCCCTTAAGCAGGCGGACCAGCCAGGGGACGATCGCTTCATGGCGCATGGCGATCAGGGCAT
>DAOVHN010000607.1 GCA_030671915.1 Pseudomonadota bacterium | reverse complement strand
CCCGCTTGCCCGGCGCCATGGTGGTGTCGCGAAGCTGCTTGGGCATCATTTCGCCCAGCCCCTTGAAGCGGCTGATTTCGACCTTTCCCTTGCCCGTCAGCTCGCTTTTCATCAGCTCGTCCTTGTGGGCGTCGTCGCGGGCATAGGCGGTCTTGCTGCCCTGCGCCAGCTTGTAGAGCGGGGGCAGCGCCAGATAGAGATGGCCGTTCTCGATCAGCGCCGGCATCTCGCGATAGAAGAAGGTCATCAGCAGCGCCGAGATATGCGCGCCGTCGACGTCGGCGTCGGTCATGATAACGACCTTGTCGTAGCGCAGTTTCGCGTCGTCGTAGTCCCCGCGCGTGCCGCAGCCCAGCGCCTGGATCAGGTCCGTCAGTTCCTGGTTGGCGGCCAGCTTGTCGACCGTGGCGCTGGCCACGTTCAGGATCTTGCCGCGCAGCGGCAGCACCGCCTGGGTTTCGCGGGCGCGGGCCTGCTTGGCGGAACCGCCCGCCGAGTCGCCCTCGACGATGAACAATTCCGTGCCGTCCTGGCCGCTACGGCTGCAATCGGCCAGCTTGCCGGGCAGGCGCAGCCGCCGCGTCGCGGTCTTGCGTGACAGGTCTTTTGCGCTGCGCCGGCGCAGACGCTCCTCGGCGCGCTCTACGATGCGTTCCAGCAGCAGGTTCGCCGAGGCCGGGTCTTCCGCCAGCCACAGCTCGAACCGGTCCTTCATCGCCTGTTCCACCAGGCGGCTGGCCTCGGGCGAGGACAGTCTTTCCTTGGTCTGGCCCTGGAACTGCGGATCGCGGATGAAGACCGACAGCATGGCGCAGGCGCCGCCGACAACGTCCTCGGCCATGATCTGCGCCGCCTTCTTGTTGCCGGACATCTCGCCGAAGGTCTTCAGCCCGCGTACCAGACCCATGCGCAGGCCGGCCTCGTGGCTGCCGCCCTGCGGCGTCGGCACCGTGTTGCAATAGGTGCTGAGGAACCCGTCGCCGTCGTCGGGCCAGGTGATCGCCCATTCCACCTTGCCGACGCCGTCGGACGCCGCCGCCTCGCCGGCGAAGGAATTCGGCGTGACCGTATGGCGCGAGGCGATCGTCGCCCGCAGGAAGTCCGCCAGCCCGCCGGGGAAATGCAGCGAGGCGGTGGCCGGAATTTCCTCGTCCTTGGGCAGCAGCGAGGGATCGCATTTCCAGCGGATCTCGACGCCCCGGTACAGATAGGCCTTGGAGCGCGCCATGCGGTACAGCCGGGCCGCCGAAAAGGCCGCGCTTTCGCCGAAAATCTCCGGATCCGGGTGGAAGCGGACGGTGGTGCCGCGCCGGTTGGCCACCGCGCCTTCGTCGCTGGGTGCGCCCTGGGGTTCGCCGCGGCTGTATTCCTGGCGCCACAGCCGCTTGTCGCGTGCGACTTCGACGGTCAGCCGGTCGCACAGCGCGTTGACCACCGACAGGCCGACGCCATGCAGGCCGCCGGATGTCGCATAGACCTTGTCGGAAAACTTGCCGCCCGAATGCAGCGTGGTGAGAATCACCTCCAGCGCCGATTTCTTCGGGAATTTGGGATGCGGGTCCACCGGGATGCCGCGCCCGTTGTCCTGGATCGTGACCGAGCCGTCGTCGTGCAGCTCCATCTCGATCCGGTTGGCGTGGCCGGCCACGGCCTCGTCCATGGAATTGTCGATGACCTCGGCCACAAGATGGTGCAGCGCGCGCTCGTCGGTGCCGCCGATATACATGCCGGGGCGCCGGCGCACGGGCTCCAGCCCCTCCAGCACTTCGATATGCTTCGCCGAGTAAGTGTCGTCCTGAGGGGCGGCTTTGCCGCCGCCCGCCGTATTCTTGAAGAGATCCGCCATGCGCGTATTATATGGAGTGATGAGGCGCTGGCAAGGTAGATACTGTGGCGATCTGGCGATTTATCGCAACATATTGTATGAATTGGGATGAATGATTTCGGGAGAGATGGCGATGGCCGACGATAACGAAAAACCCGTGGGCGAACTTTCAATGCGCACCGTGGCCATGCCGGCCGATACCAACCCGTCGGGCGATATCTTCGGCGGCTGGGTGCTGTCGCAGATGGACATCGCCGGCGGGGTGGAGGCGCATCGGCGGGCACGGGGCAGGGTGGCGACGGTCGCCGTCGACTCGATGGTGTTCCACCAGCCGGTCAAGGTCGGCGATGTCGTCTGCT
>DAOVHN010000375.1 GCA_030671915.1 Pseudomonadota bacterium | reverse complement strand
CTGATGGATCTGGACACCGGCGATACACGGCGGCTTTCGACAGGCGTGGGGAAGACGACCTGCGCCTGGGTCCATCCCAGCGGCAGCAAGGCGTTGTTCGCCTCGGCGCACGGGGACCCGGAGGCGCTCGCCAAGCAGCGCGAGGAACTGGAGAAGCGCGCCGCGGGCAAGGACAGGCGCTACTCATGGAGCTTCGATCCCTACTACGACATTTTCGAGATCCCCGCCGAGGGCGGCGAGCCCGTCAATCTGACCGACGCCTTCGGCTACGACGCCGAGGGGTCGTGGTCGCCGGACGGGGAGCACATTCTCTTCGCGTCCAACCGCCGTGCCTATGCCGAGCCGCTGAGCGAGAAAGAGCAGGAAATCCTCAGCCGCGACCCGTCCTATTTCATGGACCTTTACATCATGCGGTCGGACGGCTCCGAGGTGCGGCGCCTGACCGAATCGCCGGGCTACGACGGCGGGCCATTCTTCAGCCACGACGGCCGCAAGATCATCTGGCGCCGCTTCACGCCCGACGGCGGCAGCGCAGAGATCTACACCATGAACGCCGACGGCAGCGGCGAGGAGGCCGTTACCCGCCTCGGCGCCATGTCCTGGGCGCCATACTTCCATCCTTCCGGCGACTACATCATCTTCGCAACCAATCTGCAGGGCTTCCAGAATTTCGAGCTCTACATGGTCGATGCCGAAGGCAGGCGCGACCCGGTCCGTGTCACCTACAGCGACGGGTTCGACGGCCTCCCGGTCTTCTCTCCGGACGGAGGGCGGCTTTCATGGTCCAGCAGCCGGACGGCGGACAAACAGCCACAGATTTTCATCGCCGACTGGAACGACGCGGAGGCCCGGCGACTGCTCGGTCTCGATCGGGAGGGCGCATCCGAAGCGCCGGGGAGGCCGGTTCCGGAGGTGCCGGAAACCAGGGCCGCGATCGATGAAGGCGACCTGCGCCACCATGTCGAAATCCTCGCCTCGGAGGAAATGGAAGGGCGCCTGACCGGCACGCCCGGCGAGCGCCGGGCGACGGCCTACGTCGCATCGGCCTTCGAGGCCCTGGGCCTGGAGCCCGCAGGAGACGAAGGCGGCTATTTCCAGTATTTCGACTTCACCTCGGCGGTTTCGCTCGGCCCGGACAACCGCCTGTCCATCGAGGGTGTCGCGCAGGCGCCGGTTCTGGACCGCGATTGGCGGCCGCTCGGCCTCTCGTCGACCGGGACCACCGGGCCCGGCGAGGTCGTCTTTGCCGGGTACGGGATCGTTGCCCCGGCCGGCGAAGGGTCCGCGGCTTACGATTCCTACGGCGATCTCGACGTCACCGGGAAATGGGTCCTCATCCTGCGTTACCTGCCCGAAGACATCGCGCAGGCGCGGCGCCAGCACCTCTTCCGTTACGCGGAGCTGGGGTACAAGGCGGCGGTCGCCCGTTCTCGCGGCGCGCTCGGCGTCATTATTGCGAGCGGGCCCAACGCGGCGGTCAAGGACCGGCTCGTGCCGCTGTCATTCGAAGCGGCGGCCGCCGGCGCGACTCTCGCCGGTGTCTCGATCTCCGACGGCCTGGCCGAGGCGATGCTCGCATCCGCCGGCAAGCCCCTGGGGCAGGTGCAGGAGGCGCTCGATACGGGCGAAGCGGTCGCGGGCTTTCCCCTGCCGGGCATTCGCGTCACGGCTATGGTCGATCTGGTCCCGGAGACGGCGCGCGGACGGAACGTGCTGGCGCGGCTCAAGGCGGGCGACCGGCCGTCGGAGAGCCTGGTCGCGGTGGGCGCGCATGTCGACCATCTGGGCAGAGGCATCGAGGGCAAGTCGCTCGCGCTCGCCGAGGAGCAGGGCAAGGTCCACTATGGCGCCGATGACAACGCCTCGGGCGTCGCCGCCCTGCTGGAAATCGCAGAGTACCTGACGGACCTGAAGGCCCGCGGCAAGCTGCCTCTCGAACGCGACGTTCTTTTTGCGGCCTGGTCGGGCGAGGAACTCGGCATTCTCGGATCGACCCATTTCACCCGCAGCTTCGGCGGCGATGCGGATCGCGAGACCCTGCACCCCGAAATCGCGGCCTACCTCAACATGGACATGATCGGGCGGCTGGATAAACAGTTGAGCCTGCAGGGCGTCGGCTCGAGCTCGGTGTGGCCGCGGGAGATCGAAAAGCGCAACGTGCCCGTGGGGCTCGCCATCGTCACCAGCGACAGCGCCTTCATGGCGACCGACGCGACCGCCTTCTACCTCAAGGGCGTGCCCGTGCTGAACGCCTTCACCGGCGCCCATGGCGACTACAGCACGCCGCGCGACACACCCGACAGGCTCAACTATGCGGGCATGCGACAAGTGGCGCGGCTGATTGCCCTGATCGCCCGGTCCCTTGTGACGGCGGAACAGGCGCCCGACTATATCCGCCAGGAGCCCACCGCCCGGTCGCCGCGCCGGCGCACGTCGCGGGTCTATCTGGGCACCATTCCCGACTACAGCCAGACCGATGTCGAGGGCGCCCGCATCTCCGGTGTGGCCAAAGGCGGGCCGGCCGAGGCCGCCGGGCTCAGGAACGGCGACGTCGTGATCGAGATGGCGGGCCAACCGATCGGCAACATTTACGATTACTCCCATGCGCTCGACGGCCTCAAGGTCGGCACGCCGGTCGAGGTGGTCGTGCTGCGCGATGGCCGGCGGGTCACCTTGACACTCACCCCGGGCACCCGCGAATGACTAGTGGTATGAATCAGACGCGTGAACAGGGGCCGCAACAGGCGGGCGGTGGCTTCGCCTGGCGCCTGGCCGCGGCCGTAGCCCTGGCGTTCGCCCTCCTGGCGACGACAGCCTGCGCCGGCAAAGACTCCGATGCCGACCGAACCGACTGCGTGGCGGTCGGGACATGGCTCGATCCCGCGACCGCGACGCCGGTCGCCGCCGACCGCCTGGTGGCTGCGATGGCGCGGCGTCCGGTCGTCCTTCTGGGCGAGGTCCACGACAACGCCGAGCACCACCGCTGGCAGCTGCATACGCTGGCCGCCCTGCATGGCCACAAGCCCGATATGGTCCTGGGGTTCGAGAGTTTCCCGCGGCGCGTCCAGCCGGTCCTGGACCGGTGGGTGAACGGCGAACTCGATGCCGACGCCTTCCTCGAGGCGGTGGAGTGGCCCACGGTCTGGGGCTACGACGCGGGGCTCTATTTGCCGCTTTTTCATTTCGCGCGGCAGAACCGCGTTCCGATGATCGCGCTCAACGTCGATCGAGCGCTTGTTTCCAGGGTCGGCCACGAGGGTTGGGCGGTTATTCCAGCCGACGAAAGAGCCGGGCTGTCCGATCCGGCCCCGGCCAGCGCGGCATACCGCGACTCCCTGGCCCGGATTTACCTTTACAAGCAGTCGCTCCAGGCCGGTGGCGATCCGGAGGCCGATGTCGAAGAGGCCGACATTGCATCCGTCATCGAGAGCGCTGAGTTTGCGCGGTTCGTCGAAGCGCAGCTGACCTGGGATCGCGCCATGGCCGAGGCCCTGGCTGCGGCGCGCCAGCGCGAGCCTGAGGCGCTGGTCGTCGGAATCATGGGCCGCGGCCACATCGAACGCCGGCATGGCGTGCCGCATCAGCTGGCCGATCTGAAAATTTCGGACGCCGCCGTTCT
>DAOVHN010000324.1 GCA_030671915.1 Pseudomonadota bacterium | reverse complement strand
GGGACGGCTGGTCGTCGCCTTCCTGTCCAGCTTCTTCCCGCGCTACGTGGAGTACGACTTCACCGCCCAGATGGAAGAGAAACTGGACGATATCTCCGGCGGACGCATCGACTGGAAAGCGGTGCTGGCCGATTTCTGGCGCGATTTCTCGGCCGCCGTGGACAGCACCAAGGAGATTACCTTCAGCCAGGTGATCGACGTTCTGGATGAATCGCTGGGGGCGCATTTTTTCCCGCCGAAGGACGGCAAGGATGCCGAGGCCGCACGCGCCTGCCCATCCTGCGCAAGTGGGCGGCTGAATATCAAAGTTGGCCGCTTCGGCGCCTTCATCGGCTGCTCGAGCTATCCGGAATGCCGCTATACGCGCCAGCTTGGCCTGGAGGGCGACGGAGACGGTGAATCCGGGGCGGATGCGGAAGGCTCCGCCGACCTGCCCCGCACGCTGGGCGCCGACCCGGAGACCGGTAAGGATGTCAGTCTGCGCAAGGGCCCCTATGGCCTCTACGTTCAGCTGGGCGAGGAAGAACTGCCGCCGCCCGAGGAGCCGAATGGCGACGGCAAGAAGAAGACTCGGAAGAAAAAGGGACCCAAGCCGCCGCGCGCGTCCCTGCCCCGCGGCATGGCGGCCACCCATGTGGACCTGGAAAAGGCGCTGGCCCTGCTGTCGCTGCCACGCGAGGTAGGCGTCAATCCGAACACCAGCGAGATGATTACTGCCGGCATTGGCCGCTTCGGCCCCTATGTGAAGCACGGCACGACCTATGTGTCGCTGAAGGGCGACGACGACGTGCTGACCGTCGGTCTCAACCGCGCGGTGGAGCTGGTGGAAACCGCCATCGCGAAGAAGCCGCCCGCGACGGAGATTGGCGCCCACCCGAAGGACGGCAAGCCGATTTCTGTTGGCAAAGGGCGATTCGGGCCCTATGTAAGGCACGGCAAGACCTTCGCATCCCTGCCCAAGGGTATGGAGATGGATGCGGTTACGCTGGAAAAGGCGATCGAATTGATCGACGCCAAACTGGCCAAGGCCGGCAACGGCAAAACCGCAAAAGCAACGAAGGCGTCAGCCAAAAAACCGGCGAAGAAGAAGGCCGCGACTAAGAAAAAGCCGGCCAGAAAAGCCGCGAAAGGCTGAACGCCCCGTCCCGACCACGGCTACCGCGAGGGGCCGTATCCATTTGTCGATGGTTGCACGAATTAATGCCGGAATGCCCGGGCCAATGCCCGGGGCCGGTGGAGCAGCGCATGTGCGCCCCCCAAGGGGATCTCTGCCCGTCCGGCCCAAATAAGAATTGAGACAAGACATTGAGTAAAAAAGAGAAAAAGACCAAAATAAAGACAAAAACAAAGGAAGTTCCGCGTCCCACCAAGCACCAGATAATCTCCTTTATCGAAGACAGCCCGGCGCCGGTGGGCAAGCGCGAGATCGCGCGCGCCTTCCGCCTGACCGCGGGCGACCGCATCTGGCTGAAGGGCGTGCTGAAGGAACTGGCCGCCGAAGGCCAGGTCGAGCGCGGTCGCAAACGCCGCTTGGCGAAGCCCGGCGCCCTGCCGGAGGTCGCCGTGATTCAGGTGGACCGCATCGACGCCGACGGCGAAGTCATCTGCCGCCCGGTCAAGGAGACCGACGGCCAGCCCCCTATCATCTACCTGAAGCCCGGCAGCCATCGCGGCACGGCGCCCGGCGAGGGCGACCGGCTGCTGGCGCGGCTGAAACGGCTCGGGGACGGCACCTACGACGCGCAGATCATCCGGATGATCGGAACCGGCCCGGCCAGACTGATCGGCGTGTTCGAACCAACCGCCGAGGGTGGCATCGTCCGTCCCACCGACCGCAAACACAAGAGCGACTACGTCGTCGGGTCCGCCGATATCGGCAAGGCGCGGCCGGGTGACCTGGTCAGCGCGGAGATCCTGGACACGAGGGGCTATGGCGCACGGCGCGTGAAAATCGTCGAGCGGCTCGGTCGCATGGGCGACGCCTCGACCATCAGCCTGGTGGCGATCCATCAGAACGGCATCCCGGTGGAGTTTCCACCCGAGGCGCTGAAACAGTCGGAGGCCGCCAAGCCGGTCTCGCTGGGCAAGCGCACCGATCTGCGCGAATTCCCGCTGGTCACCATCGACGGCGCGGACGCCCGCGACTTCGACGATGCGGTCTGGGCCGCGCCGGACGGCGACCCGAAGAACGCGGGCGGCTGGCATCTGATCGTCGCTATCGCCGATGTGAGCTGGTACGTGCGGCCCGCCGATCCGCTGGACCGCTCGGCGCGCGATCGCGGCAACTCATGCTATTTCCCGGATCGCGTGGTGCCGATGCTGCCGGAGAAGCTGTCCAACGACCTCTGTTCCCTGCGCCCGCATGAGGACCGCGCCTGCATGGCCGTCCATATGTGGATCGACAGGGACGGCAGGCTGAAGCGGCACAAGTTCGTGCGCGGGCTGATGAAGTCGGCGGCACGGCTGATCTACGAACAGGTCCAGGCCGCCCGCGACGGCAACCCCGACGATGTAACCGGCCCGCTGCTGGAACCGGTGATCGCGCCGCTCTATGGGGCTTACGAGGCGCTGCTGCGCGGCAGGGCGGCGCGCGGCACGCTGGAGCTGGAAATCCCCGAACGCCAGGTGATCCTGGGCGAAGACGGCCACATCGACCGCATCGTGCCGCGCCAACGAATGGACAGCCACAAGCTGATAGAGGAATTCATGATCCTCGCCAATGTAGCCGCGGCCGAGGCGCTGGAGGCGAAAAACCGCCCCGCCATGTACCGCATCCACGAGCCGCCGCCGATGGACAAGCTGGAGGCGCTGCGCCAGGCCCTGGAGGGGCTGGGCTACAAGCTGGCGAAGGGCGAGACGATCCGGCCGGACCATTTCACCGGGATCCTGGCGAAGGCGCAAGGGACAGAGAAGGAAACACTGGTCAGCACACTGATCCTGCGCAGCCAGTCCCAGGCCAAATACAGCCCGGACAATCCGGGCCATTTCGGGCTGGCCCTGCGCCGCTACTGCCATTTCACCTCGCCGATCCGGCGCTATTCGGACCTGCTGGTGCATCGCTCGCTGATCGCCGGCTACAAATTGGGCGACGGGGCCTTGAGCGATGAAGAGGCCGAGAAATTCGACGAGATCGGCGAGCATATCTCGTCGACCGAACGGCGTGCCACCGTCGCCGAGCGCGACGCCATGGACCGCTACACCACCGCCTTCCTGGCCGAACGCGCCGGCGCGACCTTCACCGCTAAAATCAGCGGCGTCACCCGCTTCGGCCTGTTCGTGATGCTGGACGAGACCGGGGCCGACGGGTTGATCCCGATCTCGACCCTGGCCGACGATTATTTCATCCATGACGAGGTCAACCACGCGCTGGTCGGCGAACGCACCGGCACGACCTTCACCCTGTCGGACCCGGTGGTGGTGGAACTGGTCGAGGCCGACACGGTCACCGGCGGCATGGTCTTCACGATCATCGAGGGCGGCTAGGAAGGCCGCCCGGTGAAACGAAGCCGCGGCGGCCCGCGGCGTAGCGGGCCGAGAGGCGGTCCACGAGGCGGCAAACGCAAGCCGGGACGGCCCCGGCGGTAGACTGGCGGGCATCCCCCTGCCCGCGTTGCGTTAACCATGGCGCTTAACTTTCCCGAAAGACCCTTCCACATATTATTGCGAACCGTACGCGTCGGCAGGCTCGTACGTTGGCCCGCAATCGAAGGGGCAGCAAGATAAAACCAATACTGAAAGCATCGGCCGCCGCGTTCCTGATGGGTCTGTCGGCGACGGCGGCCCGGGCGGAGGCCTTTGTCGGCGGCGGGATCGGCCTTACATGGATGGCGCCGACCGTGGCCCAGGATTATATGGATGCCTGGCACCGGGACAATTACGGCGCCGGAAGAAACTGCGAAGTGCTGGATTGCAACACGCCGCCAACCGAGAGCGGCGCCCTGAAGCTATTCGGCGGCTACCGGTTCAATCCCTATTTCGCGGTCGAAGGCTTCGCCGCCAACTTCAGTGGCTTTGGGG
>DAOVHN010000125.1 GCA_030671915.1 Pseudomonadota bacterium | reverse complement strand
TCCCGGTAATTTCGCGCGTCAGCCCAGCACCGAACAGGGCATCGACGACCAGTTCCGCACCGGCCAGCAGTTGGGGAGAGAGCGATTCGACAGGCCCGGTCCAGCGGTCCGCGTTCAATCTTGCGTCGCCTTCCAGCCCGTCCCGGTCGCCCAGCAGACCGACACGCACCGGCCAACCCCATTCATCCAGAATCCGGGCGACCACGAATCCGTCGCCGCCGTTATTACCGGGCCCGCAAAAGATGGATACGGGCCGCGGCGACCATCGCACGGCGACGGCATCGGCAATGGCCTTGCCGGCGGCTTCCATCAACCGTTCGCCGGGAATGCCTCTATCGATCGCCAACTGGTCGGCGCGATACATCTCTTCGACGGTCAGGACCGCGCGGTCTGGATCAGCCATCCCGCGCCACCCCTATCGACAGGGCCTTCAGGGTTCGTGAACGAAACTCGCGCCGATAGAGAACCAGAACGACCAGCAGGGCCGACGGCAACAGCACCAGGGGATGCACGAACCAGCTCAGCGTCGCCATGCCGAAATAGTAGGTTCGGATGCCGTGGTTGAAATGCTTGGCGGCAAGCGAAGCCACTAGGGCGCCGCCACGGGCGTAGGCGAGTTCCTCCTCGCCCGGATCGAGCGTATTGGGCGCAGCACCGACGAGCAGGGCGCAGTAATTGAACTGACGCATCGCCCAGGCGAATTTGAAAAAGCCGTGCATGAAAATCAGCACCATCACGATGACCTTGGTCTCCCACAGCGCCCGGCTGGTCGTCACGGCGAAGGGGATGTCGCGGACCACGGCGATGACGTCTTCCAGCGCGCCGAGCACGGCGAACAGACCGGCCATGATCAGGATGGTGGTGGAAGCGAAGAAGGTGGCATTGTTCAGCGCGCTGTTGATGATCTGTATGTCGACCATGCGGTTTTCGCGCGACAGCATCTCGATCATCCAGCGCTCGCGGTGGCACGCCATGACCCCGATGAGATTCCCGGTGGCCGCCTTGCGTTCGGAATATCGCGTATAACCTATCCAGCACAGCAACAGCCATGCCACCGCAATAATATCGTAGAGATAGGTCTGCAGCATGTCGCCTCCGTCCGCCGGCTGCGATTATGGCCCGCCGGACAGCCCGCGACAACAGCGAAGGGCCGGTTGAGACTACTCCGCAACGCCCTTTAATGCCTGTTCGGCGGATGGCCGGTGCATGGTGAAGACCTTTTCGACCACCGTGTAGTCCATATAGCCGAGCCGCGCGATGGGCCGGACCTTGGCCATGTCGATCAACCCGTCGGTCAGTACCGAATCGTCGATATGGATACCGACGATCTGGCCGATGATCAGGGTGTTGCGCGAACCGGGCGCCGTGCAGGGCATGTCCAGTATCTGGTGCACCTTGCATTCCATATGGATCGGCGATTCAGCCACGCGGGGCGGCTTCACCAGTTCCGACGGCGCAGGGGTGAGCCCCGCCAGCACCATCTCGTCCACGTCGGCGGGCACATCGGCGCTGGTCAGGTTCATCGCCTCGCGCAGATCCCAAGTGGCTATATTGGCGACGAATTCGCCAGTCGCGCGGCAGTTGGCCAGGGTATCCTTCATGCCCACCGGCGGCGGCGCGCCGTTGACGCCGGCCACGACCAGCGGCGGATCGCTGGCGATACCATTGAAGAAACTGAAGGGCGCCAGGTTCACCCTGCCCTCCCCGTCCAGCGTGGTCAGCCAGCCGATGGGGCGCGGCACGATGCAACTTTTCAGCGGGTCGTGCGGCAGTCCGTGATGCTGATCGGTGCGGTAGAACATGGCTGTCTCCTCAATAGAATGGTCCGCGCGCAAACTCGCACCGCCGGGAATGTTCATGTTCCGGCGCGGTATTGCAAGTGCTGCGGGGGAAAAAGTGGGGTGGCTGATGGGAATTGAACCCACGACCCCCAGGTCCACAACCTGGTGCTCTAACCGACTGAGCTACAGCCACCGCAAAAGACGCGCCTCTTTAACGCCTGGAACACCGCCGCGTCAAGCGGAACGCTGTATATTGTGGCCTTTTATTCCCATTACCATGGCCAACCGCGGCGCAGGGCACAACACCGGCTTGCAACGATCCGCACAACAAAAAAAGCCCCTCCCACGCCGAAGCGAGGGAGGGGCTATGGACTTTGCTCGGGAGAATAAAAGTTTGCAGAGGCGAAACCGCCCGCAAGGCGCTACACGACCGGCGAACCGTACCCCCAGCTATAGGGCACCGGGCCGGACAGGCCCAGCACGTCGCCTTCGTCCAGCATCGCGTTTTCATTGACGGCCGCATAGAGGCTGGGCGTGATGTCGCGCCCGTTGAGCAGGGCCAGATGGACCTTGTCGCCTGGAATCTTCAGTTCGCGCAAGACATCGCCGACGGAACTGCCGGCCGGCATTTCCACCGTCACCGGCTTGATGCCATCATCGGAAAATCTGGTCAGGCTGTTGAAGAGACGGACTTCCACCGTCACCGTGATGTTTTGAACATTGTGCCCCATCATGCCGGAGGCGCTGTTGTCCCGTTGTTCCATTCCCTCTTCCTTATGTCCGCAATTCTCGATTCCGGCACAAAATACCTCACCGGCGCCGACGCGCATTTGATTTCGGTCAATGCCGGCTTAAACAGCACTTGATCTCGGGCCCTGCTGTCGCCAAACTGCGGCCCGATTTCGAAAACCCGGCACGCCCGCGCGGCGCGCCCCGCATAATCAGGTGGGTATCAATGTCAGTCACCGTTTCCATGACGGTGAACGGCAAGGCCGTTACGGGGGAAGTGGAACCCCGGACCTTGCTCGTTCAATTCCTTCGCGACCATCTCGGCCTGACCGGCACGCATGTGGGCTGCGACACCAGCCAGTGCGGCGCCTGCGTGGTGCATATCGACGGCGAATCGGTGAAAAGCTGCACCGCGCTGGCTGTCCAGGCGGAGGGCACCGAGGTCAACACGATCGAGGGGCTGGCAAAGGACGGCGTGCTGCACCCGATGCAGGAAGCGTTTCGCGAGAATCACGGGCTGCAATGCGGCTTCTGCACGCCGGGCATGGTGATGAGCGCGATTGAACTGGTGCGCGGCCGCCCGGATATCAGCGAAAAGGAAATCCGCGAAGGGCTGGAAGGCAATATCTGCCGCTGCACCGGCTACCACAACATCGTCAAGTCGATCAAAGCCGGCGCCGCCGCCATGAAGGGGTAAGCCGGCATGTATGAATTCAACTATCAACGTCCGGGCTCCGTCGCCGATGCCGTTAGTGCGGTCAAGTCGGCCGACGACGGACAGTTCCTCGCCGGCGGCCAGACCCTGCTGCCGACATTGAAGCAGCGCCTGGCCATGCCGAGTGATCTTGTCGATCTTGCTGGTATTGGCGAGTTGAAGAGCATTTCGGTGGATGGCGGCACCGTCGTGGTCGGCGCGATGATGCGCCATGCGGATGTTGCGGGCTCGGCCGACCTTCAAGCGAAAATCCCCGCGCTGGCCGCGCTGGCAGGCGACATCGGCGACCGCCAAGTGCGCAACCGCGGCACGCTGGGCGGCTCGATCGCCAATAACGACCCCGCGGCCGATTATCCCGCGGCCTGCCTGGCGCTCGGAGCGACGATCACGACCAATGAACGGACGCTGGCGGCCGAGGACTTCTTCACCGGCCTGTTCGAGACCGCGCTGGGCGAGGGCGAGATCGTCACCTCGGTCACCTTCCCGGCGCCGGGCAAAGCGGCCTATGTGAAGTTCAAGAACCCGGCCAGCCGTTACGCCATCGTCGGCGTGTTCGTGGCAAAAACCGGCGCGGACGTGAGGGTGGCGGTGACCGGCGCTGGCGGCGGCGGTGTCTTCCGCGTTCCTGAAATGGAGAAAGCGCTTGCCGGCAATTTCTCCGCCGCCGCGCTGGAGGGCATAGCGGTTTCGCCGGACGACCTGAACAGCGACATCCATGCCTCCGCCGACTATCGCGCCCACCTGATCGGCGTCATGGCGCGGCGCGCGGTGGAGGCCTGCGGGTAGAGCCTTGTCCGACCATATGGAACCGCTCTGTTGCCCTCCGGCGGCCAGACCGTCAGACATCCCGCGCGGCGCGATGCTGGCGCATCGGGCAAGCGGGATAACGCGGCGGCTGGCCGCCGGAGGGCAACCCGAAGGGACGCGGCGCTTTCGGTCCGGGGCTGCGTCGCGGCCCTTGACCGTAGCCCCGCTACGCTCTTCGGACCGCTCCTGTCCCCAAACCGAAATCGCCACGTCAGAGCGATTCCATATGGTCGGATAAGGCTCTCGCGATGGACCATTATCACGCCTGGTGCAATCTGAAGGACGGGGTCAAGGATTCCGACTTTGCCGATCGCGTGCGTGCCTATCTGGGGCATCTGAAGGAAGGCGGCGCCATCGCCGGCTATCGCCTGACCCGACGCAAGCTGGGCCTGGGGCCCGCCCACCTGCCGGAGTTCCATATCACAATCGAGGTCGAGGGGCTGGCGCAGCTCGACAAGGCGTTCGAACAGGTCGCCTCGCGCGCCGACCCGGCCGAAGGGCTGCACCATGCGGTCAACAGCCTTGTGACAGACGTCTTCTTCGCGCTCTACCGTGACTTCCCGGATGCGGTGCGCGTTCGCGGTGAAGAGAAGTTCTGACGCCCCCGGCCCTCACCCTTCGTCCACCGGTCCTCTCAGCGACACGATGTGGTGCGGCATGCGGGCTTCGCGATGGACGATGATGAGACCGGCCAGCACGACCAGCACAGTTCCGCCCAGCACCCACGGCCCGGGGAGTTCGTTCCAGACGAACCAGCCGAGCAGAACCGCCCAGGCCATCGAGGTATAATCGAACGGCGCGAGGATCGAGGCCGGGGCCTGTCGGTAGGCCTGGATCAGCATCAGATGACCAGCCATCGAAAGCAGGCCGAGCGCCGCCAGCACCAGGAAGTCCGCGAGGCTCGGCGTCACCCATCCGAAGGGAGCGGCGAGGGCGCCGGCCAGTATGAAAAAGACCGTGGAATAGAACAGCATGGCCACGCTGGATTCTTCTTCCGGCATGGCGCGCGTCGTCAGCATCCATAGCGCATAGAAGACGCTGGCCATCAGCGCCAGGATCACCGGCCAGTCCAGAATCGACGTGCCGGGCCGGACCATCACCAGAATTCCGACAAACCCGACCGCCACCGCCGACCAACGCCACGGCCCCACCCTCTCTTTCAGGATTATCGCGCTAAACAGTACGATGAGGATCGGGGCGGAAAATGTGATGGCCAGCGTGTCGGCCAGCGGCATCAGGCGCAGCGCCCCGAAAAAACAGATGAAGGCCAGAAAATGCAGCACCACGCGCAGCAGATGCGGCCCGTAGCGCCGAGTGCGCAACAGCCTCACCCGCCCCGTGACCCCCAGCAGCAGAAGGATCGTCGGCATCGCCACCAGGCTGCGGATGAACAGGATCTCGATAACCGAATAACGTTCCGTCAGCCACTTGATTACCGCGTCCTGCACGGTCAGCAACGCGATGGCCAGAATGACGAACAGAATGGCGCGTGCCGGCCGGTCGGACGAGCGTGTCCCGGGAGCCTGTATCGTGCCGTCCGTCATCGCCGAATCCCCGTAACCGTTATCGGGCACGACGATGCGCCCCCGGGTTCGTCTACAGGCTTATCTGGGCCCCGGCAATTTCAAAAGCGACAGCTGCTCAGTGGCTCGTCCCCTCCGACCGGGTGATCTTGTTCCAGACATTGTATTTGCCGACCGGTTTGACGAAGGGAATGCGCTTGATCTCCTCCAGCGTTTCCATGTCATAGACGATCACCGCGCCGTCCATGTCCCAGATGCTCAGCAACGCGTACCGGCCGTCCTTGGTGTATTCGATATGGGCGGCGGTCTTGCCGGGGGCGGGGCGCAGCGTCTTGACGATCTCCAGGGTCCGCTTGTCGATAATGTGGATCGCATCGCGGTTCGGGCCGAAGAACACATCGACCCAGGCATAGGGGCTGTTCTCGTGGCTGCGCATGAAGAAGCCGGGGCCTTGCGTGTCGATGACCTTGACCACTTCCCAGCTTTTCATGTCGATGACGCTAACCTTGCCTTCCTTCAGATGCGGCGTGGCCAGCACGCGGCGGCCCTCATAGTCGAAGGTAATGCCCGAGCCCAGATGCGGCATGCCGGGCAGCGGCACCTCGGCGATTTCGCGCCCCACGTCCATGTTGATGACCACGGCCTGGGCACCGCCGCGCGAGGCGCCGAAGACGTGGCGGTAGGCCTGGTCGAAGAAGAAATCGTCCAGTGGGCCGGACAGTTCGATCCGGCGAACCGGGAATTGGCCCGCTTCCGTTCCTTCCTCATGGTCTTTCTCGAAACTGTGCACGAAGCCGGCGAAGCGCGCCGGCGGCTTGTCCTCGTAGGACACCTCCCACATTTCCGGCACATCCTTCAGCGCAACGACAAAGCTGTTGCGCGGGTATGCGGTATAGACGGCGCTGACCCGCGAGGATTTGCCTTGAAGGCTCTTGATCGGGATGATCTTGATGGGTTTCAGGTCCACCGCATCGAGCATCACCAGGTTATGCGGCAGGTAATTCGCCACCGCGACATAACGCCCGTCGCCGGAGACAGCGATATTTCGAGTGTTGATGCCGGCGCGAATTTCGGCGACGACCTGCAGGCTGTGCAAATCGTATTTTATGATCCAGCCGTCACGCGAGCCCAGGTAGGTGAAGCGTCCGTCGGGCGAGAATTTTGCCCCGCCATGCAGCGCAAAAGGGCTGGGGAAGCGGGTCAGCGGCTCGAAACTGTCGCCGTCCAGGATGGTGACGTGATGATCGCCACCCTCGACCACGACGAACAGATTCAGCGGGTCCGCCTTGTGCAGCGGCGATTTCGGCAGGCCGGCGGGATCGACATGCTGGGTGTGACTGGCGTTTATTTCCGCCATGCCCCAACGCGGCAATTCGGGTAGCGGAGTGTATATCATGGCAATCAGCGCGTCGATCTGGGCGGCGTCCAGCCTGTCGCCATAGCCCGGCATCTGGGTCGCGGGGCGGCCGTCCGCGATGACGCCATGGGCCGCCTTCTTGCGCAACCGGCCAAGATTTTCCGGGAGCAACGCCGGCCCCATGCCGCCCAGCCGGTCCGCCCCGTGGCATTCGGCGCAGTTTTCGGCATAGAGGGCTTCGGCGCC
>DAOVHN010000353.1 GCA_030671915.1 Pseudomonadota bacterium | reverse complement strand
CCAGCTTCAGCACATTGGCGATCAGCGTATGTTCTTCCGGGTCGATCGGCTCGGCCTGCTCTTCGCGCTGTTCGATCAGCGCTTCGACGCTGTCACGCAGAGAGTTTTCACCGTTGCCCTTGCCGCGCAGGCCTTTAAAAAGGATAACAGCCATCCCTGCTTGCGGGGCACATCGGCGGTTCCATTCCCGCCGTTCGATCGTCTGGTAGATGGAGGTTCTTCGGACATTCCTTGCTCTATCCGACCGGCTCATCCGTTACGGCATAAGGATCGGCGATCCCCAGGCCACGCAGGATTTCGGTCTCCAGCGCCTCCATGGCGGTGGCTTGCGTTTCGGTTTCATGGTCATGGCCAAGCAGGTGAAGGACGCCATGCATCGTAAGATGGCTCAGGTGGTCGGCCAGTGGCTTGGACTGCGCCGCCGCCTCGCGCTCGATCGTTTCCAGCGCCAGTACGACATCGCCCAGCAGCCGGGGACGTCCCGCCGCGTCCTCGTCGCCGGCCGGGAAGGAAAGCACGTTGGTCGGCTTGTCCTGACCGCGATAGTCCCGGTTCAGCATTCGCACTTCCTCGTCGCCGCTCAACAGGATGCTGAGTTCCGCGGCGCCGTCGCCGGCGGCCTTCCAGGCGGCATTCGCGGCGCGGTGCGCCACCGCCTCTGCCCCAGGCAGCGCCCCGGCCCAACCCTTTGCCGAGCAGCCGACCTCTACCGTCAATCCGCCGCTCATTTTGCGTCGCCCTGTTTGCCGTCGCGCTGGTCATAGGCCTGGATAATCCGGGTCACCAGTTCGTGGCGCACCACGTCGGCCTGGGTGAAATGCACGAACTCGATACCCTTCACGCCGTCCAGCGTTTCCAGCGCGTCGGTCAGCCCGGAGCGTTGGCCGCCCGGCAGGTCGACCTGGGTCACGTCGCCGGTGATGACCATGCGGCTGCTCTCGCCGATACGGGTCAGCGCCATTTTCATCTGCACCGGCGTGGTGTTCTGGGCCTCGTCCAGGATGACATAGGCGTTGGACAGCGTCCGCCCGCGCATGAAGGCCAGCGGCGCGATCTCGATCTCGCCGGTCTCCAGCCGCTTCACCACCTGTTCCGCCGGCAGCGCATCATAGAGCGCGTCGTAAAGCGGCTGCATATAGGGATCTACCTTGTCGCGCATGTCGCCGGGCAGGAAGCCAAGCCGTTCGCCCGCCTCGACCGCGGGGCGCGACAGCACGATGCGGTCCACCCGGCCGGCAGTCAGCATCGCCACTGCGGCGCAGACCGCCAGATAGGTCTTGCCGGTGCCGGCGGGGCCGGTGGCGAAGACCATCTCGTGGTCGCTGATGGTCCGCATGTAGTGCGCCTGGTTCGGTGAGCGGGCGACGATGCGCTTGCGGCGCGTCTGAATGAAGGGTTCGGCGCCCCCCTCCATGTCGCTGCCGGCGCCTTCCGCCATGCGCACCGCAGCGTCCACTTCCGCCTGATCCACATTATGACCGCGCCCGGCCGACCGGTAGAGCCGGTCCAGCGCCTCGCGCGCGGCTTCCACTGCGTCCATGGGGCCTGAAATCGTCACCAGGTTACCCCGGTTGTTCAGCGATACGCCGAGGCGCTGCTCGATGCGCGCCAGATTTCGGCCATGCTCGCCGAACGCCGCCGGCAGCAGGCGGTTATCCTCGAACTCGACCTGGATCGACACCGGTTCGATGGATCTTGCCGCAGTTGTCATGCACAAATCCTTTCCGCGCCGGATTCGTCGCCGATGCTGGTTTCCATAATCTCGCCATGCAGACTATGCGCCCCGACCTCGACAACCCGGCAATCAGCGATCCGGCCGATCAGAGTCTCGGGCGCCTCCACGACGACCGCCTGCATCCAGGGCGAACGGCCGGCCACCTGGCCCGGCTTGCGGCCCGGTTTTTCGAAAAGTACCGGGAATTCCGCGCCCAGCTTGGTGCGGTGGAAGGCGGCTTCCTGCTCACCCAGCAACTGCTGCAGGCCGGCCAGCCGTTCGTCGCTGACGTTTTCCGGCAACTGGTATTCCATCTCGGCCGCCGGGGTGCCCGGCCGGGCGCTGTATTTGAAGGAATAGGCGCCGGCATAGCCGACATCGTTGATCAGCCGCAACGTCGCCGAGAAATCCGCATCCGTCTCGCCCGGGAAACCGACGATGAAATCGGAGCTCAGGGCCAGATCGGGGCGTGCGTGGCGCAGTTTCCCGACGATGCGCAGATAGTCGTCCGCCGTATGCTGGCGGTTCATCGCCGCCAGGATGCGGTCGCTGCCCGATTGCACCGGCAGATGGAGGTACGGCATCAGCTTGTCCACCGCGCCATGGGCCTCGATCAACTCGTCGTCCATATCGCGCGGATGGCTGGTGGTATAACGTATGCGGTCCAGCCCGTCGATTTCCGCCAGATGGCGGATCAACCGGCCCAGCCGCCAGTTCCTGCCATCCGTGCCTTCGCCATGCCAGGCATTGACGTTCTGGCCCAGCAGCGTGATTTCGCGTGCGCCGGCCCTGACCAGTTTGCGGGCTTCCGCCTCGATGGCCACCGCATCGCGTGAAAATTCCGAACCGCGTGTATAGGGCACCACGCAAAAGGTGCAGAACCGGTCGCAACCTTCCTGGATCGACAGGAAGGCCGATGCGGCCCCCGGGCCTTCATGGTCCGGCAAATGGTCGAATTTCGCCTCGACCGGGAATTCCACGTCCAGCACCGCGCCGCCGGCGCGGCTGGCCTGGGCAACCATTTCCGGCAGGCGGTGATAGGTCTGCGGGCCGAACACCATATCCACATAGGGTGCGCGGGCCAGGATCTCCTCGCCCTCGGCCTGCGCCACGCAGCCGGCCACCGCGATCACCATACGGCCGTCGCCGCCGGATTCCTTGGCGTCCTTCAGGCGGCGCAGCCGTCCCAGTTCCGAATAGACCTTCTCGGCGGCCTTTTCGCGGATATGGCAGGTGTTCAGAATCACCATGTCGGCGCCGTCCGGCGAATCCGCCGGGGCATAGCCGAGCGGTCGCAGCACGTCCGCCATGCGGGCGGAATCGTACACATTCATCTGGCAGCCGTATGTCTTGATGAAGAGCTTTTTCGCCAAGGGTTAATTCCTAGATCCTCGGCGCGCTTGCAGCGGTGCGCTGTGTCATTCGCAGGGTCGAACCCATCCAGTCATAACGTTCAGAACCTTAACAATCGGGCGGTGCGGGCGCATGCCAGCATTCCAGAACCCCAAAATTGTAAATTCATCCGCCAATTACAACAGGCCGATGTAAAAAACCCGTTAATACAGACTATCACCGGTAACGGCGGCCAATCAAGGTGCGGTTTTTACCCCTCGCTCACCCGTCTTTCTTGTGGCCCAGCTTCACGCCGTACAGCTCCATGCGGTGGTCGACCAGTTTGAAGCCCAGCTTGCGCGCCACTTCTTCCTGCAGGCGCTCGATTTCCGCGTTATGGAATTCGATGACAGCGCCGGTATCGATATCGATCAGGTGGTCGTGATGCTCGCCCGCCGCCTCTTCATAGCGCTTCGGCCCGTCGCCGAAATCCAGCCGTTCCAGAATGCCTGTTTCCTCGAACAGGCGAACCGTCCGGTAGACCGTTGCCTGGCTGATTCGCGAATCGACGCGCGACGCGCGGCGAAACAGCGCCTGGGCATCCGGGTGATCATCCGACTCCGACAGCACGCGCGCGATAACGCGGCGCTGTTTGGTCATTTTCAGACCTTTTTCCCGACAAAGCTTTTCGATGCGCGACATTGCGCTCAACACACGCCTCGCAATGTTCGATCAAATT
>DAOVHN010000478.1 GCA_030671915.1 Pseudomonadota bacterium | reverse complement strand
GGTCTTACATCGCCTTCAGGTCACCGGCGGCGGTCTTGCCGTTTCGGCCCTGTTCCAGCTCGTAAGACACCTTCTGGCCTTCGTTCAGGCCATCCATGCCCGCGTTCTGAACCGCGGAAATATGGACGAAAATGTCGTTGCCGCCCTCGTCGGGCTCGATGAAGCCAAAACCTTTGGTGGCGTTGAACCATTTTACAGTGCCAGTCGGCATTCGCTCTCTCCTTCGTCTGTCATGGTCCCGCATTCGCCTGCGGGGAAACATCAAATTACCGATGGGAGGAAACGATTGCCCTGGGCGGGCGGTTGTGTTTCTGGCTGCCCCACAGAATTCGACAGCAAAACAAATGCCGCGACTCTTGTTACTTTGCAAGTGAAATTTTATTACCCGCCGTGTTCGATTCTCCTGTCTTCTTGCTCTCGCCAGTAGTGTTGCGCGGCGTTCGGCGCCTTTTCTTCCGGCGGTCGCGGGCGGTTTGCGGGGGTTCGGGGATAGTACGGATCGTAACTTGTCAGCCTAGCGGAATTTGTTCAAAAAACGAAATCCTTGTCCCTTTCCTTTTCACCGAAAGGGTGGTCCGATGGCGTTCATGAACGTAAAACGGCTTTTTGTCGCGGCCGGCATTGCCTGGGGAATTGTGCTGGGTATTGCGGGGGGAATTTACGCCGGGGGTATTGCCGCCGGCTTCGCCTGGCTGTTCCTGTTCGGCGACGACCGCTGGCCCGGCTGGGGCGAGGCCGCCATCCTTGGTGTCGCCGTGGCCGCCGGGCTTGCGATCCTGGCCGGCTGCACCGCGCTGGGCTGGGCCGTGGGGCGCGGTTACGAATCCGCGGGGGCCTCCCGGCGGGCACGCGGCGGATGGATCGCCGCCGGCCTGGTTCTGCTCGCCGTTGTGGCGGGCGTCGGCGGGGTGTGGAGCGAGGCCCGCCAACAGGACGGCATCGACCGCCAACGCCAGGAACAGGCCGACGAAGCGGAAAATCTGGCCGAATTGCAGGCAGCAACCCACCGATTCACCGGGATCGATATCGATTGGCAAGGCAGCGGCGCGGACGGATCGGCTGTTCTTCATATCGACGGCGCCCGCGAGGGTGCATACCGTCTTGAATGGCAAATCCGCGCCCAGGTCGCGCAGAATCCGCTGATGACCGGCGAGGAACGGCTGGATCTGGTCCCGGGGCCGGCAAGCACGGGCATTTCCATTCCGGCCGAAGCGCTGGTGGACGGCTATCGCGGGATACTAAACCACCGGAACGCCAACGTCATGGTCGACGAACCCTTCACCCTCGAGGCAAGGCTGACCCCGATCCCAAGCGCGGCCGAGGAAGCGGCCCTGCCCCTGGCCGAACGCCATAACCTGGAACAGGGCTGGTCGAAACTCGCCGACGAGGCAAAGGCCGAATTCCCGGTGCGCTTCTTCCTCTATGGCGGGGAGCTGAGCTGGCAGGCGCGGTGAAGGTTTTCCTTCATGAAAACAGCGCCGGGCTGGCCAGGTTCTCCAGGTCGCGCGAGACCCACCGCCCGGCCTCCACCGTGGCGATGAAATCCTCCAGGCCGCGGTTGAAGGCGGCCGCGTCTTCCAGGTTGAGCATATGGCCCGTCTTGGGCAGCACCCATAGCGCCGCCGAGGGCACGGTGCGCTTCAGCCAGACGCTGGCGTCGAGGCTGAGATCGTCCTCGTCGCCGGCGATGATGAGGGTGGGGATGGCCAGGCGTTTAAGCCCGTCTTCGAGGTCGCGGAAGGTGGGGCGGCGGGCCTGGACGCCGCGCATGGTGAGGCCTGCGCCCCTGGCATCGTGCTGGCCGAGGATGTCTTTGAACCGCGCCCAGCCGCGCGGGTCTTTCTCGCGGTGCTGCACCCGCGCCGGGCCCAGCGAATAGGTCTCGGCCACAGCCTGGGAGCCTTGCGATTCATAGCGTTCGGCCATGGCGAGGGCGTCGGCGCGGAACCGGTCCGTCTCGTCCGGATTGGAGCCGTAGCCCGCCCCGGCGACGGTCAGCGACAGCGCCATCTCAGGGTACAGCAGCCCGAAATGCAGCGTCGCATTGCCGCCCATCGACAGGCCGACGATATGGGCCTTGCCGATGCCCAGATGCCGCATGACATGGGCGATGTCGCCGGATGCGATCTCCTGGCCGTAGGCGTCGATGTCGCCGGGCACGTCGGAGGGCGGATAGCCCCGCGCGTTGAAGGCGATACAGCGGTGGCGCCGCGGAAAGAAGCGCATCTGCGGCTCCCAGCCGCGATGGTCGGCAGCGAATTCATGGACGAAGACGATCGGCGTGCCGGAGCCGGCTTCCTCGTAATAGAGCCTTACCCCGTCGGCATCGGCGAATGGCATTCCGGCCTCCCTGTCGTTCCGTTGGCGGCGATGATAGCAGGGCGCGTCGGCGAGGCAAATTGAGTGAGAAATATGTAGGTCGGGACGGCCCCCGAATCCCCGGTCCCTTAGCGGCGGCGCGGTTGCGGGCCGGCGTTATGCAGAAAGGCCCGGATTCGATGCAGGCGCGGTGTAGGTTTCATGCAGCAAAGATGTATCGGCGGAGCAGGCGAAGGGTATGAAACGGGTATGGGATGGGTATGCGGCTATCCGGGCCGCCGCCAGCCTCCCTTTCCGTTCCCCGCTTCACGATTGGCTGGATGATGGCAGGAGACAGAAAAAGGATGGAATAACTTCTCTGCGTACCCTCTGCGGCCCTCTGCGTCCTTTGCGGTTAACCCGGACTTCTCACCAGGATGGCGTCGTCACGTGGTGGACAGGCCGACAGGACAGGAAAAGCGCGCGGCGCGATGCCGCGCATCGGGCAAGCGCTTTGACGCAGCCTGTCGGCCTGTCCGCCGCGCCCGAAGGGTCGCGCCGGGCGGGCCGCCCGCGGCGTCGAAGGCCTCGACCGT
>DAOVHN010000084.1 GCA_030671915.1 Pseudomonadota bacterium | reverse complement strand
TCGATGATCGCCTGGCGAACGCCGGTCCAGGTATTTTCCTTGCACACCTTCAGCGCCTTCTTGACGCCGAGATAATGCACCAGCGTGCTGGCATATTGCTGATCGCGCTTGGCCTTGCGGTTGGACGCTATATTCGCGAAAAAAGTTGCTGTAGCCATTGGTTTCCACCCCATTTTGCAAATGACACCCGTTATCGGGGCCTGTGCGGGGAAAACGCGCAAACAGCGTGCCAGTCTGTTTAAGAAAAGGTTACCGGCGGCCTTACCCTTCAGCGACTCCCGCTTCGGGCGCGCAGCAGTATATACCGTGCAGCGTTTCCATGATGGCCTGCGCCTCGCCGCCGGCGAGCGAGTAGTAAATCGTCTGGGAGGCGCGGCGCGTCTTGACCAGGCCATCGCGGCGCAGGCGCGCAAGATGCTGGGAAAGCGCTGACTGGCTAAGCCCGACAAGCTTTTCCATTTCGCCAACCGCCTTCTCGCCGTTGGCGAGGTAGCAAAGGATCATCAGCCTTTTTTCGTTGCTCATCGCCTTGAGCAACTCGCTCGCCTTTTGAGCATTCTCTCTCAGATCGTCGACTTGCATTTCCATGATCATCCAAACCCCTCCCGATTCCAGAGGAAGGCTGTGACGCCGTTCCGGTTACAATAATATTAGAATTGTATGTATTAGCATACTGCAAATTAGTGTTCGCGGGCAATCATTGCTTCTTAATAGGGCAATTTATTCGGGTTCGAACGATCACTCCGCGGCCTTGGGCAGGTCGATCGGACTATCGTCGTCACCGGACTCGCGGCTTCGCGATCCTTCCAGGACGCCGAGGAACAGGCTGAGCAGGGGCGGGATGATGGTCAAGGTCAGCAGGGCCGAAAGCGACAAGCCACCAACCACGACCGAGCCGAGCCCGCGATAGATTTCCGAACCCGCGCCGGGGAACAGCACCAGCGGCAGCATTCCGAAGACGCTGGTCAGCGTCGACATGAAGATCGGCCGCACGCGGTTGCGCGTTGCCTCGACGATCGAATCGCCATAGGCCATGCCCTCTTCGCGAATTTGATAAAGCGTCTGGTGGACCAGCAGGATCGCATTGTTCACCACGATGCCGATCAGGATGACGAAGCCAAGCAGGGTCAGCATGTCCAGCGCCTGGAAGTGATAGAGGCCCAGAATCCGCAGCCCCATCACCCCGCCCGCCGTCGCCAGCGGCACCGACAGCACGATGATCAGCGGATAGAAGAAGCTTTCGAACAGCACCGCCATGACCAGATAGACGATGGCCAGCGCAATCAGCAGATCGATCTGCATTTCCTCCCAGGTCGCGGCCAGCTTGTCCGCCGTGCCCGACATGCGTAATTTCACGCCTGGCGGCAACCCTTCCTCGTAAAGCGGGTCGATCACCTCGGTTTGCAGCACGCCCAGCGCGTCGCTCAACGCCACCTCGGGCGCGGGCGTTATCTGCAGCGTGACCGTCCGGCTGCGCTCCATATGGCGGATTTCGGTCGGCCCGGCCGTGACAACCACTTCCGCAAGCGAACTTGCCGGCAGAATTGCGCCGGAGCGGGTCACTACCGGCAGGGCGGCGATGCCCTGGGTTTCGGTGACATTATCTTCCGGTCCCATCAGCATCAGGTTGATGCGCTCGCCGCCGACCGTGATTTCGGCCACCCTGAGCCCATCATTGAAGGCATCGACGGTGAGGCCCAGTTCGCGGGCGCTGACGCCGTTGTCGGCCAGGCGCAGCGGGTCGGGCAGAACGCGGATTTCCGGGGCGCCGAGTTCCAGGCCGGGGCGCGGCCGGACCTGGTTGCCCGCCTCGCGCGGCATCGCGGTGCTGACCATGCCGAAGGTGCGCTGGGCGACACCCAGGATTGTTTCGAGGTCGCCGCCCACCACGTCGAGATCGATCGAACGCGTGCCGCCGATGCCGCGGCCGAAGATCGAGGGCTGGCGAACCACGGCGAAGGTGCCGGGTTCGCTGAACACCGGCTCGCGGATGATCGGAATCAGTTCCTTGGTGCGCAGAGGATCGACGCTGCTGGCGCCCATGATGGTCCGCGACCGCAGGGCCACGAAGAAGAACGCCCCCATCTTGGGCGGCTCGCCCTCCGCCGACTCCGGCCCGGTCTCGGATGCCCAGTGGGGCCGCACGGCGTCTTCCACGCGCTGGGCGATGCCGGCGGTGGTCTCCAGGTTATAGCCGGGCGGCGGCAGGATGAAGCCGAAGACGAAATTGCGGTTGCCCTCGGGCAGATATTCCAGCGGCGGCACGAAATACCAGGTGCCGGCCACGGTTACCGAGGTCACCAGCGCCACGATGAACAGCGCCAACAGCTTGATACGGACCACGGCGCGGGTCAACCCCAGCAACGCCGCCATGAAGGCGTGCGCGAAATAATCGATAATCGGCAGCCTGAGGCCGGCGCCGGGCTGGCTGACCGAACTGCGCAACAGCCGCTGGGCCAGCGCAGGGATGACGGTGACGGAAACGATCAGCGACAGCACCACCGCCACCGAAATCGCCACCGCGATATCGCGAAACAGCTGCCCGACCTCCAGCTTCATCACCATAATCGGGATGAACACCATGACGGTGGTCAGCGCCGAAACCAGGATCGCGCCCCAGACCTGCCTGGCGCCCTCGTACGCCGCCTTCAGCGCCGGCCGGCCCTGCTGGCGCAGGCGGTAGATATTCTCCAGCACCACGATGGCGGCGTCCACCACCATGCCCACGGCAAAGGCGATGCCAGCCAGCGAGACGACGTTCAGCGACCGCCCCAGCATCGCCATGGCGACGAAGGATGCGACGACGGAGACCGGGATCGCCAGCGCGATGACCAGGGTGGCGCGGCCCGACCGCAGGAACAAGAGCAGGATCACAACCGCCAGCAAGCCGCCGATCCAGATGTTCTGGATCACCAGATCGATGGCCGAATTGATATAGACGGTCTCGTCATACACCTGTTCGATCTGCAGCCCGACCGCGGGAAGCGGGCCAGCATTCAACTCGTCCACCGCGGCGCTGATGCCGGCCATCGTTTCGATGACATTGGCGCCGATCTCGCGGGTCACCGACATGCCCATGGCCGGGTGCCCGTTGGCGCGGATCGTTGCCGTCGGCTTGGAATAGCCGAACAGGACATCGCCGATGTCGCCCACGGTGACGCGGGCGACGCGGCCGGTCTCGGGGTCCTGCCCGGCGCGCAGCACGACGGCCGCCACCTGTTCGGGCGTCGCGAACTGGCCCTCGGTGCGCACGATATAGCGGCGCTTGCCTTCCTCCACATCACCGCCGCTGATCGAGGCGTTGGCCGCGCGCAGCCGGTCGACAACGGTGGAAACGGTCAGGCCGTATTGCGCCATGCGCGCCGGATCGACGATGACCCGCATTTCCTGTTTGCTGCCGCCATAGATATTGACGCCACCAACGCCGGGAACGCGCTCCAGCCGTTCCTGGATGATGTCTTCCGCGATCTTGCCGTAGGTATGGATGGAACGCTGGCTGTCTTCCGTCAGGATAATCCGGAACCAGGCGATCGGGTTATCCTCGGAACCCGCGGTATCCAGTATCGGCTCGCCGGCCTCGTCCGGGTAGCCGGTGACCCGGTCCAGCCGGTTGGATACCAGCAGCAGCGCCTTGTCCATATCCTGGTCGACGGAAAATTCCAGGGTCACCCGGGCGCGACCGTCCTGAGCCGCCCCCTCCATGCTCGCCAAGCCTTCAAGGCCCTTGAGCGCATCTTCCTGTGGGTTGAGGATTTCGCGCTCAACCTCGGCCGGGGCGGCCCCGGGCCAGTTGGTGGTGATGCTGATAACCGGGCGGCTGACATCGGGGGCCAGCTGGATCGGGATGGTCTGCAGCGCCACCAGCCCGAACAGCACCGCCATGATGACCGCGGCCATAACCGCGGTCGGCCGTTGAATGGAGTGGCGGATCAGGTTCATGGAGGCACCCCTACCCGTCCCCGCCCGGCATGCCACTGTAGATCACGTCCTGGCCCGGTTGCAGGCGTTCGTTGCCGCGGGTGACAACGAGGTCGCCGGCGATCAGACCGGACAGCACCTCGGTGCGATTGCCGGCGGCCTCGCCCAGTTCAACCTGCCTGAGCTGGGCCTTGCCCTCCTCGACAACATAAACGATGTAGCCCGCGCCGCGCGCGATCACCGCGTCCTTGTGAACCGATACGATATCGCGCGGCTCGCCCATCGGCAGCAGCACGGTGACGGTCTGATCCGTGGCGAACCGCAGGGGCTGGTCGCCGGCGATCTGCGGTGTGAAGCGCACCGGGCGCGTGCGCGTCAGGGCGTTTTCGGTCGGGATTACACTGCGCACCACGGCCATTACGTTGCGACCGCTGTCGAGCGCCGCCCTGACGGCGCGGCCCGGGGCCAGCCCGGCCAGCCGGCCGGCGGGCACGTCCGCCTCTATTTCCATATCCTCGTCGTTGACCAGGTTGACGACCGGCGCGCCGGTAGTGATATAGGCGCCGGCGACCGCCTGGCGCGCGACCACAACGCCATTGTAAGGCGCCCTGATTTCGGACCGCTTCATATCCAGCTCGGCCAGCTCCAGATTGGCCTGGGCGCGGGCGACGGACGCGTTCGCCTCAGCCACGCTGCTCTGGTAACGGGCGACCTCGGCGCGCTTGTCCTCATAGCTTGCCTGGCTGAAGGCCGCCGATTTTTTCAGGTTTTCGAGGCGGGCGAGTTCTTGCCTGGCAAGCCGTAGCTGGGCCTGCGAGGAACCCAGCGCGGCCTTCTTCTCGTTCAGTTCCGCCTCGCGCAGATTGCGATTGCCGACCGTAACATCGGTCGAAAGGCGCACCAGCACGTCGCCCTTGGCCACCCTGTCGCCGACATCGACGAGGATTTCCGAGACCGGACCGCTAACCAGGGCAGCCACCGGCCCAGACTGACGCGCCACGAAACGGCCAATGACCGGCATGGTCTGCCTGAGTGGTTCCTCGATCACCCCATCGATCTCGACCTGGGCCGCCTGCCCCTGGGCGGCGGCCGGGGCAACATACAGTCCGAACAGCGCCGCCAAGGCGGCGCCAGCGAACGCGGCCCGACAACTCACCACGCGCATTGCGTATCCTTTCACTCCATCCTGGCCATCCCCTGCCCGGCCCGGGATGGCAATATAGAGTTTACATTGTAACTCGGTGGTTTCAAACAGGCTCTACGGGACTGGCCGAAAACAGGTGTGGGCTGCTATGGTTGCCATCACATCACTGGGCGGAAACGCGATGACGACGATCCTCTATTCACACCCGAAATGCATCGAGCACGACATGGGCGCAGGCCATCCGGAAAGCCCGGACCGGCTGCGCGCGGTCATGGAGGCCTTGAAGGCGGACGCCTTCAACGGCCTGGACCGGCGCGAGGCGCCGATGGCCGAACTGGACCAGATCGCGCGGGTGCATCCGCGCGACTATGTCGACCGAATCATGGCGGCCATACCCGAATCGGGGCGCGTGCAGCTTGACCCGGACACATCCGTCTGCCCGGCTTCGGGCGAGGCGGGGCTGCGGGCGTCCGGCGCGGTCTGCGCGGCGGTCGATGCGGTGATGGCGGGCGAGGCCGCCAACGCCTTCTGCGCGGTGCGCCCACCCGGCCATCACGCGGAACCGGCGCGGCCCATGGGCTTCTGCTTCTTCAACAATGTCGCTGTTGGCGCCTTGCAGGCACGGGCGGGCCATGGGTTGACGCGAGTCGCCGTGGTCGATTTCGACGTGCATCACGGCAACGGCACACAGGCCATGTTCTGGGACGACGAAAACCTGTTTTTCGGCTCGTCGCACCAGTCGCCCTTCTATCCGGGCACCGGCAGCGCGGCGGAACAGGGCGTCGCCGGCAATATCGTCAACGCCCCGTTGGCTGCCGGATCCGGTAGCCGGGAGTTCCGCGAGGCCTGGGAAGGCATCATCCTGCCGGCGCTGACCGAATTTGGCCCGGAATTCCTGTTGATCTCGGCGGGTTTCGACGCCCATGAAGCCGACCCGCTGGCGTCGCTGCGCCTGAACGAAGAGGATTACGTCTGGGTCACGCGCAAGCTCATGAAGATCGCCGACGATCATTGCGCGGGCCGCATTGTCTCGACGCTGGAGGGCGGATACGATCTGGCGGCGCTGGCCCGGTCGGCGGCCGTCCATGTGAAGACGCTGATGCAGACCTGATCTCGCGGGGTATTTTTCGCGCGGGCGGGCTTGGTATTACGTCCGCGAGGAAGTACACTCCGGCCCGTCACAGGAGGATCCATGATCGACGCGCAAATTCCCGACGACATAAAAAAGATGAAATTCGAGGACGCCCTGGCCGAGCTCGAGAAAATCGTCAGAGAGTTGGAGGATGGCAAGGTCGAACTGGACGGCGCCATCGAAAAGTACGAGCGGGGTGCCGCGCTGAAACGGCATTGCGAGGCCAAGCTGGCCGAGGCCCAGGCCCGTATCGAAAAGATCACCCGGAACGCCGGTGGAATCGCCGCAGAACCCGCCGACCTGGACTAATACCAAGGATCGTTGATAATTCCCCATGGACGCATTGAAGCAGGCGATGGCGAGTGCCGCCGTCGATGTCGAGGCCACGCTGCAGAAGGTGATGGAGTCGGAAGACGAGCCGGAACGCCGGCTGTTCGACTCCATGCGCTACGCGGCGCTGGGCGGCGGAAAACGCCTGCGGCCCTTCCTGGTGATGCAGGGGGCCGGCTTGTTTTCGGTCTCACGCAAGTCGGCGCGGCGCGCGGCGGCCGCGATTGAACTGGTTCATTGTTATTCGCTGGTCCATGACGATTTGCCGGCGATGGACGACGACGATTTGCGGCGCGGCAAACCCACGGTGCACAAGGCCTTCGACGAAGCCACCGCGATCCTGGCCGGCGACGCGCTGCTGACGCTGGCCTTCGAGGTGCTGTCCCATCCCGACACCCATTCCAACCCGGAAGTGCGCTGCATGCTGGTCGCCGCGCTGGCGCGCGCGGCCGGAGCGCATGGCATGGTGGGCGGGCAGATGATCGACCTGGCGGCCGCGGACCGCGAGATGGATATCGGCGAAATCACGCGCCTGCAGCGGCTGAAGACCGGGGCGCTGATCGGTTTCGCCTGCGAGGCCGGCGCCATACTGGGCCAGGCGGGCGAGCCACAGCACGAGGCGCTGCGCGGCTATGCCCACGATCTGGGGCTGGCCTTCCAGATCGCCGACGATTTGCTGGATGTGGAAGGCACGGCCGAGGAGGTCGGCAAGGCCGTGGGCAAGGACGCGGACCAGGGTAAGGCGACCTTCGTGTCGATCCTGGGACCCGAACGCGCCCGCGACCAGGCGACCATGCTGGTCGAACAGGCCGCCGCCCATCTTGCAATTTTCGACGAAAAGGCGGATTTTCTCCGCAAAGTCGCGCAATACATTGTCGAACGCCGTTCATGAACTAACTTGGCGGTAGCTGGAGACCGATTTGAGCGAGAACGAAACATCCAAGACGCCGCTGCTGGACACGGTCCGGCTGCCGGAAGACCTGCGCAAGCTGCCGGAGAGCCAGCTTCGCGAATTCGCCGACGAGCTGCGCGCGGAGATGATCCATGCTGTCTCGGTGACCGGCGGCCATCTGGGCGCGGGGCTTGGCGTGGTGGAGCTGACAACAGCGCTGCATTATGTTTTCGACACGCCGCGCGACGTGCTGATCTGGGACGTCGGCCATCAATGCTATCCGCACAAGATCCTGACCGGGCGGCGCGACCGCATCCGCACCCTGCGCCAGGGCGGCGGGCTGTCGGGTTTCACCAAGCGCTCGGAAAGCGAATATGACGCATTCGGGGCGGGGCACAGCTCCACCTCGATCTCGGCCGGGCTGGGCTTCGCCGTGGCGCGCGATCTCGCCGGCGGGGACAGCAATGTCATCGCGGTGATCGGCGACGGCTCGATGAGCGCCGGCATGGCCTACGAGGCGCTGAACAATGCCGGCTATCTGGGCAAGCGGCTGATCGTGATCCTGAACGACAACGAGATGTCGATCGCGCCGCCGCTGGGCGCCATGTCGGCCTATCTCACGCGGCTCTACGCCCAGGCGCCGTTCCAGGATCTGAAAGCGGCAGCGAAGGCGGCGATGGACTGGCTGCCGCCGCCGTTGCGCGAGGGCGCGCGCCGCGCGCAGGAACTGGTCAAGGGC
>DAOVHN010000702.1 GCA_030671915.1 Pseudomonadota bacterium | reverse complement strand
CATCGGTGAGGAAGGTCATCACCTTGTGGACGAAAGCCGGATTGTCGCGAATCTGGTACATCAGCCGCTCGAAGGTCATGCATTGGGCCGCCAGCGTGAAAGGCGCGCAGTAGCCGGGCTGCGGCGCGCGGCCCGTAAGTTCCCGGAACCGCTCGAGCACCTCTTGAACGAAGGGCATCCGGCCCGCCGTGGCCGGGTCCGGCGATTTCAGCCTGGCCAGGCTCTTTTCGTCCGTGATGATGGGTTCGACATTGTCGATCGCGGGCGCCATGTCGTCGAACAGGACCAGCTTCGCGCCCAGCGCCTCGGCCTCCACGTTATAAACATCCCAGATCAGGCTGGGTACGTCGAAGCCGAAATCGCGCGTCGTCTCGCAGATGCCCCGCACGAAGGTTTCCGCATCGCTATAGAAACGATGTCCCGGCGCGCCGCTTTGCTTCATCGCGAATTCATGCATCTGTGCGATGAAGGGCATGACCTCGGAACCGCCGGCCATCGCCTTTTCCAGACGGGTGTAACCTTCACTGAAATCGAACTCGGGCATGATCGTCCTCCCGGTGGAGCATAGCGGTTTTCGACCCGAAAATTGTGCCAAGGGTTGAACGGGCTGGCAAATCAGTAATACTTGGGCTGAGACCCAGACCAGCTAATGGGTACCATCCGCCCGATTCACTCCATTAATGCGGGGCATCCATGCGTCCGAAACTACCGCCACTCAACTTTTTGCGCGCCTTCGAGGCCGCGGCGCGGCTTATGAGCTTCACGGAGGCCGCGAAGGAACTGCACGTCACGCAGGCCGCGGTCAGCCAGCAGGTGAAGCAGCTTGAGGACTTGATTGGAACGCCGCTCTTCAGTCGGCTTCCGCGCAAACTGGAACTGACCGATGCGGGGCATGGCTACCTGCCCATCGTCCGCCATGCCTTCGACCATCTCGCCGCCGGCACCGAGGAGGTGTTCGGGGCCGGGCGCGAGGGCCCGGTAACCGTGCGGGTGACCACATCGCTAACCTATCTGTGGCTGACGCCTCGGCTGGGGCGCTTCTGGGCCGCGCATCCCGGCGTCAATTTGCGGCTGATCACCAGTATCGACCTGCAGGAGCCGGGACTGGAAGGCGTCGATCTCGAAATTCGGTACGGCGGGGGCGCCTGGCCGGGCGTCGAGGCTGAGCGCCTGTTCAGCGAGGAGCTGTTTCCCGTATGCAGCCCCGCCCTGATGGACGGCCCGCATCCGCTTCGCGAACCGGCCGATCTGGCGCGGCATGCAATGATTCAGATGATCGGCGAGCCGGAGAATTGGCCGATGTGGCTGGAAAAGGCCGGCGCCGGCCACATCACCCCGCCTCGTTACGTGCAATTCGACCTGCATATGAATGCGACGCGGGCCGCCTGCGCGGGACTGGGCGTCGCGCTGGGACTGTCGCCCATGGTCAACGACGCGCTGGCGGAAGGGCGCCTTGTCGCGCCGTTCGATCCGCGGATTCCGGCGACGCACGCCCATTATCTGCTGACGCCGGGCGACGCGGCGCCGCGTCCGGCGGTTTCGGTCTTCAAGGAATGGTTGCTGGCCGAAGCCGATTCCACGTAAGTGGGGGAAGCTCTAGCCCGGACTTCTCACCAGGATGGCGCCGTCACGTGGCGGACAGGCCGACAGGACAGGAAAAGCGCGCGGCGCGATGCCGCGCATCGGGCAAGCGCTTTGACGCAGCCTGTCGGCCTGTCCGCCGCGCCCGAAGGGTCGCGCCGGGCGGGCCGCCCGCGGCGTCGAAGGCCTCGACCGT
>DAOVHN010000389.1 GCA_030671915.1 Pseudomonadota bacterium | reverse complement strand
GGAGCCGGCATAGCCGATCAGCGCATGCGGCATGGTGCCCAGCCCGCGCTCCAGCCCGAAATAATGGGCCGTGGCGTCGGTGGCGTTGCCGATGAATCCGACGGCATCTTCCTTCTTCTTCGCCCTGTGTGAACCAACGGACGCCGCATAGGCCATGAGTTCCGCCATTTCCGTGCCCGCGCAATGGCGCGCATCCATGGCCAGGAACGACACTTTCGGCAGATCCATGCACATGGCCGCCGCGTTATAGGCCGCCACGCAGGTCGGGCCGATTTTTTGCAGCAGCAGGGTTTCCAGATCGACCAGCAGGGCGAAGGGACCGGTCACATACATCAGCGCCTCGCCCGCGCCGACCCAGCGGCCTTCCTCGTAACGCAGGTCGATTTCCACCGCCGCGCCGCGTTCCCCGGCCACCGTCTCCAGCCACTCGATGGCCAGCCGGGGGGCGGAGACCACCGGGCGGCGCATGAAGATGGCGTAGGTCACGCGGCAGTCGCCGAATTTCTCGACGACGCCGCGCGTGCGGTTGAAATAAGCGTCGGTCCAGTCGCTGATCGCTTCCAGCTTCGGCGTCATCGTTACCTCCCGCTGCCCGGGGTCTAATCTAGTGGTATGAATGTCAGGAAGCAGCCGCCAGGCGGGACCGCCGGCCGGCGCGTTGCGCCTTCAGCGAATCCGCGATCAGGAAGGCCAGTTCCAGCGACTGGCTGGCATTGAGGCGCGGGTCGCAATAGGTGTGGTAACGAGCCGACAGATCCTCATCGGTGATCGCCTGCGCGCCACCCAGGCACTCGGTCACGTCCTGGCCGGTCATCTCGAAATGTACGCCGCCGGCATATGTCCCTTCCTCGCGATGCACCTCGAAGAAGCCGCGCACCTCTTCCAGCACCCGGTCGAAGGGCCGGGTCTTGTAGCCGCTGCTCGCCTTGATGGTGTTGCCATGCATCGGGTCGCAGGACCACACCACATTGCGCCCCTCGCGCGCCACCTTGCGCGCCAGCGCCGGCAGCGTATCGCGAACCTTGTCGTGCCCCATGCGGCTGATCAGCGTCAGCCGGCCCGGGTCGTTCGACGGGTTCAGCGCGTCGATCAGGCGGACCAGTTCGTCCGGGTCGGCGGTCGGGCCGATCTTGCAGCCGATCGGGTTATGGACGCCGCGCAGGAATTCCACATGGGCGCCGTCCAGATCGCGCGTGCGCTCGCCGATCCACAGCATATGGGCCGAACAGTCGTACCAGTCGCCGGTCAGGCTGTCCTGGCGGGTTAGCGGCTCCTCATAGGCCAGCAGCAGGGCCTCGTGGCTGGTGAAGAAGCTGGTCTCGCGGATTTGCGGCACGCTTTCCGCGGTCACGCCGCAGGCCTCCATGAATTCCAGCGATTCCGCGATGCGGCTCGACAGTTCCTCGTAACGTTCGCCCTGGGGGCTGCCATCGACGAAATCCAGATTCCACTGATGCACCTTGTGCAAATCCGCGAAACCGCCCTGGGCGAAGGCGCGCAGCAGGTTTAGGGTCGCGGCGGACTGATTGTAGGCGCGCAGCATGCGCTCCGGATCGGGCACGCGCGACGCCTCGTTGAATTCGATGCCGTTGACGATATCCCCGCGATAGCTCGGCAGTTCCACGCCATCCTGCGTCTCGGTATCGGCCGAGCGCGGCTTGGCGAACTGCCCGGCCATACGGCCCACTTTTACCACCGGGCAACCGCCCGCATAGGTCAGCACCACCGCCATCTGCAACAGCACCTTGAAAGTATCGCGGATCGTATTGGCCCCGAACTCGGCGAATGATTCCGCGCAGTCGCCGCCCTGCAGCAGGAAAGCATTGCCCTGGGCCACGTCGGCCAGGTTTTCCCGGAGGCGCCGGGCCTCGCCTGCAAAAACCAGCGGCGGCTGCTTGGCGAGCGCCTCCTCGACCTCCGCCAGATGCTTCGCATCCGGATAGGCGGGCACCTGCCGGACCGGTTTGTCCTTCCAGCTTTGCGGCGTCCAGTTCGCGGCCATTCTTTTACCCTCTTACTCTTTCAAATTCAGTCGATTGCGTGGCGGATGCCCGATATACGCCTTTGGGCCAAAGTTTTCCACAGGAAATGCGGCGACGCACAAAAACGTGCGACCCGGTCGCCCACCTGCCGCCACAATCTTAACGGATTATCCACCCGCGATCGGCGAAACTGTCGCGCATAATAATATTTGGGGGTTGCCATGACCGACGCCACGGGCTTTTCGCCTTTCCGGAACCTGCTGTCCGGCCTGATGCGCGCGCCGCTGCGCTTTCCCATGACGCTGGCCTGCGCGGCCGCCTGGGCCGGCCTTACCATCACCCTGGTACATAATATCAAATTCGGCGACCTTTCCCGGGATGGCGTCGCTCAATGGCAGGTCTTCCTCATCGGGGGCCTGTTCCTGTCGCTTGCCGCCACGCTGTTCGCCGAAGGCCGGCGCTGGAACAAATGGCGGTCGCTGGGTCTCGCCACGGGCGCCGTGGCGCTGGCGGGCCTCGTCGTCTACCTGCAGGACGACCCTGACGCCTGGGAAAGCCCGGCATTCTATCTGCTGGCTCCCGGCGGCGGCCTGCTGATGATCGTCGCCTCCTTCCTGCGCCGCGGCGCCGACGACCGCGCGGTATGGGACTTCAACCTGGCGAGCTGGTTGAGCGTGCTGTTCGGAGGCGTCGTGGCGGTCGGACTGGCGCTGGGCATGATAGCAATGCTGGGCGGGCTGGAAACCCTGTTCAGCCTGAATATCAACAACGATTATTATGCAGACACCTGGATAATCTGCATGAGCCTGGTCTGGCCCTGGCAGACCCTGGCCGGCATACCCGGCGCCTGCGACGAGGCGGCCGACAAGGCGCCGCCGCGCTGGGTGGAATATGTTGTGTCCTGGATGCTGATCCCGCTGGCGTTGATCTATCTGCTGCTGTTGTACGGATTTGCGGCGAAGTCGCTGGCGGTATGGGATCTGCCGCGCGGCACCGTGGGCTGGCTGGTCGGCGGCTTCGCGGCCTTCGGGCTGGCGGTTTGGAGCGCCGCCTGGCCGTTCCGCGAGACCGGCAACCGGCTGGCGCGGCTTTATCACCGCTTCTTCCATTACGCCCTGGTCGTGCCGGTGGTCCTGCTGGCCGTCGGCGTGGGCGTGCGCATCGCCGAATACGGCATTACCGAGAAGCGCTATGGGTTGATCCTGCTGATCCTGTGGCTGGGCGGCATCGCGCTGTACGGCATCCTGGCCCGCCCGGCGCGCCTCGCCATCGCCCCCGCCGCCTTCGCGGCAATGCTGATCGCCGGCGCCATCGGCCCCTGGGGCGCGACGTCTGTGTCGATCCGCAGCCAGATCGGACAGCTTGAATCGATGCTGACCGAGGCCGGCATACTGATCGACGGCAAGATCAATCCGGAGGAAGGCGTAGCCGGCCCGAAGGAGGTCAAGCGGATCAGCAGCATCGTGCGCTACCTGACGCGCGGCAGTCGCCGCGACGACCTGAAAACATGGCTTGAGGATGCCGGCGCGAAACCGATGGGCAAGGAGGACAACGAGGC
>DAOVHN010000289.1 GCA_030671915.1 Pseudomonadota bacterium | reverse complement strand
GGCTCCGGCTGAAGAAGCTCCCGTAGCGAAAGAGGCTCCGGCTGAAGAAGCTCCCGCGGCCGAAGAGGCTCCGGCAGCCGAGGCGGCTCCGGTAGCTGAAGAGGCTCCGGCAGAAGAGGCTCCCGCGGCCGAAGAGGCTCCGGCCAAGAAGGCGCCCGCCAAGGCCAAGAAGGAAACGGCCGCGAAGAAGGAACCGGCCGCCAAGAAAAAGCCGGCCGCCAAGAAGAAGGCCGACGCCGAGTGAATGGGGGCCATGGGCGGGGACCGCGACCAAGCGCGACGCCCCGCCGCCCGTTCCGACAGATGCGATAACCCACTAATGCGATAACCCTGGGGGATTAGAAGAATGGCCGAGATTACGGCTGCGCTCGTCAAGGAGCTGCGCGGGAAAAGCGGCGCCGGCATGATGGACTGCAAGAAGGCCTTGCAGGAAACCGGCGGAAATATCGAGGAGGCGCAGGACTGGCTGCGCAAGAAGGGGCTGGCGACGGCCGCGAAGAAATCCGGCCGTGCCGCATCCGAAGGACTGGTCGGCATGATCACCGACGGCAAGTCCGGCGTCGTGGTGGAGATCAATTCCGAGACCGACTTCGTGGCCCGCAACGACATATTCCAGACCTTCGTGCGCAACGTCACCAAGGTCGCGATGACCGTCGGCGGCGACTTCGACAAGCTGAAGGCCGCCGATTACCCGGGCACGGGCCGCACCGTCGCGGAAGAGCTGACGCACATGATTTCCACGATCGGCGAGAATATGAACCTGCGCCGTTCGGCGGGCCTGTCGGTCGGCACGGGCGTGGTCGCCGGCTATATCCACAACAAGCTGGCCGACGATCTGGGCAAGATCGGCGTGCTGGTGGCGCTGGAATCGGATGGCGACGCCGCGAAGCTGGCGGCCCTGGGCCGGCAGATCGCCATGCATGTCGCCGCCGCGCGGCCGCAGTGGTTGTCGACCGACGAGGTAGACGCGACGTCGCTGGACCGTGAGCGTGACGTGCTGAGCGAGCAGGCGCGGGCCTCGGGCAAGCCGGAAGAAATCATCGTAAAGATGGTTGAGGGCCGGCTGCGCAAGTTTTATGAAGAAGTGGTGCTGCTGGAACAGGTCTTCGTGATGGATACCGACAAAAAGATCGCGAAGGTCATCGAGGAAGCGGCGGGCGATATCGGCGCGCCGGTCAAGCTGGGTGGTTTCGTCCGCTTCGAGCTTGGCGAAGGCGTCGAAAAGGCGGTCGAGGAGGCGTAGTCCTTCCTCGAATGCCGTTGATCTGGAATGCGGGGCCTGGCCGGCTGGTCGGGCCCGCGCCAAACTGGCCCTCCGTGGCCCGGAAAGAAGGGAAATGCCCGACGACGCCCAACCGTCATACCGCCGCATCCTGCTGAAACTTTCCGGCGAGGCCCTGATGGGCAAGCAGGAATACGGGCTGGAAGCGGAAACCGTCCAACGGGTCGCCTCGGAAGTGAAGGCGGTCCACGATATGGGTGTCGAGGTCTGCCTGGTGGTGGGCGGGGGCAATATCTTCCGCGGCGTGTCGGGCGCGGCGCGCGGCATGGACCGGGTCAGCGCCGATTATATGGGCATGCTGGCAACCGTGATCAACGCGCTGGCCATGCAGAGTGCGTTGGAAAATATTGGCGTTTATACCCGCGTGCTGTCCGCCATCCCCATGCAAACTGTATGCGAACCCTATATAAGACGGCGCGCAATGCACCATATGGAGAAGGGCAGGGTAGTGATATTCGGGGCCGGCACCGGCAATCCGTCCTTCACCACCGACACCGCCGCCGCGCTGCGCGCCTTCGAGATGAACTGCGACGTCATCATCAAGGCGACCAAGGTGGACGGCGTTTATAGCGACGACCCGATGAAAAACCTGGACGCGAAACGTTACGACCGGCTGACCTACCGCGAGGTGCTGGAGAAGGATTTGCGGGTTATGGACGCAACCGCGATAGCGCATGCCCGTGAAAACAATATACCGATTCTTGTGTTTTCAGTGCATGATGCGGGGGGCCTTGTCGATGTTGTACAATCGCGGGGCAACTTCACCTTGATCGAGGATGGGGGGTGACAAATGGCTGAAGCATTACTGGATATGGTAGATATCAAGCGGCGGATGGATGGCGCGCTCAAGGCGCTGAATGCTGAATTCGCGGGCTTGCGCACCGGGCGCGCCTCGGCCGGATTGCTGGAGCCGATTACCGTCGAGGCATACGGGTCGGCCATGCCGATCACCCAGCTCGGCACCATCGGCGTGCCGGAGGCCAGGATGCTGACCGTGCAGGTCTGGGACGCCACCGTCGTGAAGGCGGTGGAGAAGGCGATTCGCGATTCGGATCTCGGACTCAATCCACAGACCGAGGGCCAGGTGATCCGCGTGCCCCTGCCGGATTTGAACGAGGAGCGCCGCCAGGAAATTTCGAAGGTGGCCGGCAAGTACGCCGAACAGGCTCGCGTCGCGGTGCGCAACGTGCGGCGCGACGGCATGGAGACCCTGAAGCGCATGGAAAAGGACCACCAGATTTCCGAGGACGAGCATCGATCCATGTCGCAGGAACTTCAAAAGCTGACCGACGACCACGTCAAGCAAATCGACGACACCTTCCATGCGAAGGAACAGGATATCATGCAGGTTTGACCGCATGGATACCCTTCCCGCTACATACGGAGACCCACCGCCGCCCCGCCACATCGCCATCATCATGGACGGCAACGGGCGCTGGGCCGAGGCGAGAGGCCTGCCGCGCATCGCCGGCCACAAGCGCGGCGCCGAAGCCGTTCGCAAGACGGTCGAGGCCGCGGCCAAGGCCGGCGTGTCCTATCTGACACTGTTCGGGTTTTCCTCGGAAAACTGGAAACGGCCGGAACGCGAAGTCGGCGACCTGATGGGGCTGTTGCGGCTATATCTGAAATCCGAGATCAACGAGTTGAAGAAGAACGGCATCCGGTTAATGGTGATCGGCAATCGGTCGCGCTTCGATCCCGATATCGTTGCAATGATAGAGAATGCCGAATCGGAAACCAAGAATGGCGCCCGGTTGACGCTGGTCCTGGCGTTGAGCTATGGCGGTCGGCAGGAGATTGTCGCGGCGGCGCGTTCACTGGCGGCGCGGACAGTGGCCGGAGAGATCTGTCCGGACGCGATTGACGACGAGATGTTTGCTGACCATCTGAACACGGCTGCCCTGCCTGATCCGGACTTGCTTATCCGCACCAGCGGCGAACAGCGAGTCAGTAATTTTCTTCTGTGGCAACTGGCCTATACCGAACTGGTATTCACCGACGTCTTATGGCCCGATTTCGGGGCCGAAGACCTTGCCGCCGCGATTGGCGAGTACAACAGCCGTGAAAGACGCTATGGCGCAACAGCCGGCTCCGTCTAACCCGTCTCCGCTCACGCTCCGGCTCGTATCGGCGGCGGTGATGCTGCCGGTCGCGCTCGGATCGATATGGCTGGGCGGTTGGGTTTTCGCCATCCTGCTCGCCATCGCCTCGGGCGTGATGTACTGGGAATGGCAGGCGATGTGCGGCGAGAAGGGCGTCCCGGCAATCGGTTATGTGCTCTTCTGTGCAGCGGGCCCTGTCGCCCTGCAGGCTGTCGAAGGGCCGCAGTTGTTGGTTGCCGGGGCGATAGTGACCTTGGTGATATTCATGTTGCGGCCAGAAGGGCTGCGGGCATTCCTGGCTGTCGGGTTCGCCTACATATATGTTGCCTGCGTTTCCATTGTATGGCTTCGCGGCCTTGATCCGGCCGGCATGGAGACCGTTATCTGGCTTGGCGTGGTGGTCGTGATGACAGATACCTGCGCTTATTTTACCGGGCGGACGCTGGGCGGCCCGAAGCTGGCGCCGAAAATAAGTCCGAAAAAGACCTGGTCGGGACTGATCGGCGGCATCGCCGGGGCGGCGGTCGCAGGCGGTATTCTGGCTTCGGTCATCGACGCCGATATCGTGACCGTGGCGCTGGCCAGCGGCGGGCTGGCCGTCGTCGCGCAGATCGGTGACCTGGCTGTATCGAAAGCGAAACGAGCGTTCGGCGTGAAGGATTCGGGCAACATCATCCCCGGCCACGGCGGTGCGCTGGACCGTTTTGACGGGGTTCTTTCCGCGTCTATCGCTATCGCGTTGCTCAGCTTGGCCGGCGACGGGAGCCCGTTGTTATGGCTGTAGTCATGGCCGATGCCGCGGCGGCGCCGCGCAGTGTAACGATCCTGGGGGCCACCGGGTCGGTCGGCTGTAACACGATCGATCTGATCCGGCGCAATCCGGCGGACTTTACGGTCGAAGCAATCACCGGCGGCGCCAACGCCGCGTTGCTGGC
>DAOVHN010000424.1 GCA_030671915.1 Pseudomonadota bacterium | reverse complement strand
CTTTGTCGGACCAGCGCATATGGGCGTAGACCATGTCCAGATGGCGCTTGTTGACGGGGATGTCGACGGGCTCGCAGATGGTGCCGCCGGAATGGTGCAGCCAGGGCGAGGCCCAGGCCAGCTTCACGAAATTCTCGAAATCCGCCATCGTGCCGTAGCGCCGCCCGCCTTCCATGTCCTGCACGAAGGGCGAACCGTAGGCCGGCGAGAATACCGTATGGGGATGGCCGATCTTTACGTTGCGGGCGGGGTTGCGGGCATGCTGGGTGAAGCAGGCGGGCGCGGTGGCGCGGATGATTTCCGGCAGCATGCCGCGCGGGAAGCGTACGCGTTCGCCCAGTACATCGGCGCCGGCCTCGCGAAACAGGCGCTGGGCCTCCTCGTCCTCGCGGACCTCGAAGCCGACCTCCTGCAGGATGGTCTCCGCATTCTCCTCCAGCCTGGCCAGCCCCTCCTCGCCGAGCAGTTCGAAGGTGGGAATGCGGCGGGTGATATAGGCGGGCGCGCTCTGTTTCGCGGTGGCGGCGCGTCTCGCCTTTCGCCCGGCCCTGCCTCTTGCCGGAGCCTGAACATCCTGCATGACAGTCCTCCCAGGATTCAACGATACATGAATGCGCAAGCCTTCCCGCCGCGCCCGCGACGCGAATTATTGGTTGGGAGACATGAGGCAGCCGGGTCGGCCAAGAGAAAACTTCATTTTCCTCTACTGCAACCCATTGCCAAGGCGTATTTCGCGAGTATGTTCTTGTCCGGAAGGGTAACCGACATGGTTACTCGGAGAATTCTCCCCCGCGGCCAGTCTGGCCAGCGGGCGGTTGCGGCAAAATATCCGCAGACTGTTAAATAGCCAAAGAGGGGCGATGACTATGAGTGCCATACTTACCAACCTGCGAAACACAGTGATTGCCGGCTTTATCCTGTCGGTGGTCCTCTTCTTCATGTACTACGCGATGCAAGGCTACGGCCCGACCGACTTCGGCGTCTTCTTCTTCCGCTGGCTGCATGTGCTCTCGGGCGTGATGTGGATCGGCCTGCTGTGGTATTTCAACTTCGTGCAGATCCCGAACATGCCGAACATCCCCGACGAGCAGAAGCCGGCGATCGGCAAGGTGATCGCGCCGGCCGCGCTGTGGTGGTTCCGCTGGGGCGCGATGGCGACCATCGCCACCGGCCTGATTGTCGCTTTCATGAACGATTATCTGGTCGAGGCGCTTACGCTCGGCCTGATGGACGGCGTCGCCAAGCATACCGCGATCGGCATCGGCATGTGGCTGGGCATCATCATGTGGTTCAACGTCTGGTTCGTGATCTGGCCGAACCAGAAGAAGGCGCTGGGCATGGTCGAGGTGGGCGCGGAAGAGAAGGCCGCCGCCGCGCGCACGGCCATGCTGTTCTCGCGCACCAACACGCTGCTGTCGTTCCCGATGCTGTTTGCCATGGTATCGGCGCAGAACCTGTACTGATCGGGCTTCCGATCCGCTGAATCGGGCGGGGTGCATTGCGCATCCCGCCCTTTTCATGCCTGTCAGGCGCCCGTGTCCGCGGTGAGGCCCGCGGCTTCCACGCCGGCGACCGCGCAGATTTCGTCATTGTCGCCGTTATCGCCGGTGATGCCGACCGCGCCGAGGATGCGCCCGTCCCCGTCCTTGATCAACACGCCGCCCGGCGAGGGGACGATGCGCCCGCCGGACAGGCCGATCAGCGCATTGACGAAGCCCGGTGTCGTTTCCGACCGTCCGACGATCACGCGGTTGCCGGCGCCGAAGCCCAGACATCCCCACGCCTTGCCCATGGCGACATCCGGGCGCATCAGGCTGGCGCCGTCCTCGCGCTTCATCGCCTTGGCGGTACCGCTGTCGTCCAGCACGACCACGGTCAACGGCAGGAACCCCAGTTCGCGGCCCCTGGCGATTGCGGCATCCACGATTATCGTGGCGGTTTCAAGATCGATGCTGTGCAGAAACACCCTAGCCTCCCATAATACCCATTAAGACATGCAACCGGTGCGAGGATAGGCGAATCCGGCGAGGGATCAATGATTTCCGGTCAAATGAGTCATTATCAGCGAGCTTTGGTATAAGGGATAAATGAACAAGTCGATGCAAACCGGTTCCTCGCCCGCGCCTGACGGGAATCGGCGCGTGCGCGGCCTGCGTTTGTCGCAAACGATTACCGTGCTTGTCGTGCTGGTGGCCCTGATCGCCGGCAGCATCGTCGCGGTCGCGGATTACCGCCTGGCCGCCGGCGAGTTGCGTCAGGCGGTCGAGGAAAAGCTGCTGGCCCTTCTCGAAGCGCGGCGGGCGGCGATCATCGATTATCTGGCCACGATCAGGCGGGATCTGAGGATGCAGGCGAGCAATCCCGTCGTGCTTGACGCATTCCGGGAATTCGAGGCCGGCTGGCTGGAACTTGGCGACGGGGCCGGGGAAAAGCTTTTCGGGACTTTCGTCGTGGAAAACCCCTTCCCGCCGGCAGGCCGAAAACAGTTGGACGACCCCGCGGACGGATCGCGCTACGGCATTGCGCATAGCCGATTCCATCCGTTGCTGCGCGAATTCGTCGAACAGCATGGATACCGCGACCTGATGCTGGTCGACACGCAGGGTACGGTCATTTACTCGGTGATGAAACAGCAGAGTTTCGCAGTCGCCCTTGGCGAGGAAACGGATATCGGCGGCGGCCTTGGCATCGCCTTCCGACGAATCGTCGCCAATCCGTCGCCCATTGCAGAAATATTCGTGGACTTCAGGACCTATCTTCCCGCCGGCGGCCGCCCCACCGGTTTCATCGCCACCCCGCTACACGGCGAGGGGCGCGAACGGCTTGGCATGCTGGTCTTCGAGATGCCGGTGCGCCGGATCAACCGGGTAATGAATGTCACTGCGGGGATGGGTGAGACGGGCGAGACATTCATCGTCGGGCGGGACTTGCTGGTGCGCACCGATTCCCGCTTCGCCACCGGCTCGACGATCCTCGAACGCCGGGTGGATTCGGGGCCCGTGAAGGCGGCGATCAAAGGCGAATCCGGTGTTACCGTCAGCACTGAAACCGACGAAACCGGCAAGAAATCCAAGAAGCTCTCGGCCTTCGCGCCGCTGGACTTTTTCGGGGCCCGCTGGGCGATCATCGCCCAGGCGGACTTGCGGGAAGTCCAGGCGCCGGTGGTGCGCATGCGCGACCGCGCGCTGATCAATGGCCTGGTGTTGGCCCTTCTGGTAGCAGGGCTGGGCTATGCCGTTACG
>DAOVHN010000503.1 GCA_030671915.1 Pseudomonadota bacterium | reverse complement strand
GGAAACCTTCATCGGGGTGCTGCCCTTCCTGGCGTCGGACGCCATCCGCGTTGCCTTGCTGATCCTGTTCCCGGCAATTACCCTGTGGCTGCCGCATCTGCTGAAATGACGGGTGGGTCCGATGTTCCGCAACAGTATCGAGATCACGGTTGAATGGGGCGATTGCGACCCGGCGGGGATTGTCTTCTATCCCAACTATTTCCGCTGGTTCAATCAGGGCGCCCATGCGCTGTTCGGCGCGGCCGGCATGCCGTTCCACGAGATGATCGAGGAACGGGGCATCGCCGGCGTGCCGATGCTGGACACTCGGGCCAGCTTCCGCGCGCCGATCCGCTTCGGCGAGGTCATCACCCTGACCAGCCGGATCGACGAGTGGCGCGACAAGTCCTTCACCGTGGCGCATGAGGTGCACAAGGGCGGCCAGCTCTGCGCCGAGGGCCGGGATATCCGCGCCTGGGTGGTCCATGACGACAAGGCCCCGAACGGCATTCGCGCCGTAACGATCCCCGACGACGTGAAACGGCGCTTCGAAGACGGGCCGTAGCCGGCGCCATCCGCCTGATTTACACAGCTAACCCTTAGCGTCCTTCGCCGCGCGGACCTTCTCGCGCAGTTCCTTGGCCAGCTTCCTGGCCCGGTCGATATCCGCGCGGGTCATGACCTCGTTCATGCCGGTGCGCAGGATCATGCCGCCCTGGTTGCCGCTGTCGGCCGCCAGGGTCGCCCAGGCATAGGCGGCGATGAAATCCTGTTCCACGCCCAGCCCCTTGCGCAGCAACTGGCCGAGGTTGAATTGCGCACTCGGGTGGCCCTGTTCCGCGGCCGCCCGGAACCAGCGGGCCGCCTCCCCGTCGTCCTGGTCCACCCCCAGTCCCTGGTCGTACAGGGCGCCGAGATTGTTCCGCGCTCGTGCATGGCCTTCTTCCGCGGCCGCCCGGAACAGGCGCGCGGCCTGGGCGAAGTCCTGCGCCACGCCTTCGCCCTTGGCGTAAAGGGCGCCGAGGCAGGTCCGGGCCTCCGCCGACCCGTTGCGCGCGGCCATTTCATAGAACTTCGCGGCGGTCTTCAGGTCTTGTCCAACGCCGAGCCCTTCCTCGTACATCGTCGCCGCGCAGAGCTGTGCGTCGGGGTGCCCCAGTTCGGCGGCCTGCTGATACCAGAACAGGGCCTCGGCATAGTCCTTCACGACGCCGTCGCCATGTTCGCACATGATGCCGAGATTGTACTGGGCGTTGATATCGCCCATCTCCGCGGCCTCTAGGTAGAGGTTCTTGGCCTTTTCGATGTTCCGTGCGACGCCCTCGCCATGGGCGTACATATAGCCGAGGATCGCCTTGGCCGACTCCAGCCCGTTCCCGGCCGCCCTGGCGAACCAGGCGGCGGCTTCTGCGCGGTCCTGCCTGACCGACATGCCCAGATCGTACATGGCGCCCAGATTATACTGCGCCTCCGCATGGCCTTTTTGCGCGGCAGCTCGGAACAGCCTGATCGCCTCGGCGGGGTTCGCCTCGATACCCAGCCCCGAAGTCAGCATATAGCCGAGATTGCTCTGCGCGCCGGCATGGCCCTGGTCGGCCGCCTTGCGCCACCAGGCGATGGCGTTTTCGTAATCGTAGACCCTGAGCAGCAGCGTCTCGCCCAGATAATATTGCGACTCGGCGTCGCCGGATTCGGCGAGAGGCTGAAACAGCTTCTCCGCCATGTCATAGCTGCCGCGGTCGTACAGCCTTCGCGCCTTGTGGCGGGATTCGTCCAGGTTCGCCGTCATGACGGTTGTTCTATCCTATTCGCCTTAACAAATCATATCGCCTTCGCCCGCCGGCGCTATTCCCAGCCGCAGGCCTCTTTCAGCGGCGCGGCGGCCGCCGCGAGGCCGGCCAGTTCGAACGCCGCGGTCAACGGCTCGGCGCCCTCGACGGGAACCTGGATGCGCAGCCTTTCGCGGCGCATGAGCGCCTGGACGAAGCGCACCGAAAGCGCACTGGTCCACAGCCCGAACCGCCGCCCGTCGGGCGCGGGGATCAACGCGCCGGGCTGAATCCCGCCCGCGTCGAGCCGGTAATGGACCGCCACGTTGTCCCCCGGCATGACACGCCCGAAATTGAAGAAGACCCGGGTCTCGCCCTGCTCGCAGCGCAGCGTCAGAACGGGATAAACCGGTATGCCACCCGCGCCCGGCACCGGGTTCAGCGCCGCCGTCCAGGCCTCGTAATCGGTCCAGGCCGGGTTCAGGCGCGACGGCCATTCGTCGAGCACCCACCCGCCCTCGTCGGCGCGCAAAGCCGCGTCCGCCGCCATCCCGGCCAGCCCGTCATAACAGTCCAGCCGCGCCCCGTCCTCGTCGATCGCCAGGCAGGCGGACAGTTCGGTAGCGGTCTGGGCCGGGGCCCCAGCCGACAGAATTGAAAGCGCAAACAACAGCGAGGCGATAAAGCGCATCGATCCCTCCTGAACCGAGAATAGCAGGAGGCCGCGAGGTTTGGGAACCGCTCTGGCCGGCCCCCACCGAGGATGCACAACCCTAAAATGGAACAGTGTCCAAAGCCTGCTTACCGCCACGAACCGGACATGAAACGATAACACCATTGAAGACCGCTATTAGCCGACAATCGACGCCTGCGTCAGGCATGCCTGCCCTGAGAGTCTGGCCCGGAATATGTTGTTGTTTTCACGGGCTTGAGTTTTCCTCCGGTTAGGAGGAGGTCGCGCCGCGATGCTGGCGCATCGCAAGCGGC
>DAOVHN010000599.1 GCA_030671915.1 Pseudomonadota bacterium | reverse complement strand
GCCATCCTGATCGCCGTGCCGCGACTGTCGCGCATCGCCAATTTCGACGATCTCGACCCGCTGGCCGCCGAGGCGGACGTCGCCATCGACATCGTCGAGTCCGGCCGCCCGATCCCCGCCGAGGCCGACCTGGTGCTGCTGCCCGGTTCGAAATCCACCATTCCCGACCTCGCGGGCTTGCGCGAGCAGGGCTGGGACATCGATATCAAGGCGCATCTGCGCCGGGGCAAGCCGGTGATCGGATTATGCGCCGGCTACCAGATGCTCGGCGCGCGCCTCGACGACCCGGAAGGGACCGAGGGCCCGCCCGGCGCGGTGGAAGGTCTCGGTCTTCTCGATATCGAAACGGTCCTCACCGGCGACAAACGCCTGGTGGAGGCGGAGGGCCGGGAGATCGCGACCGGCGAACCCGTCCGCGGCTACGAAATGCATATCGGCAAGACCAGCGGCCCCGGCCTCGCCCGCCCCATGCTGGAGATTGCCGGCCACCCGGACGGCGCGGTCTCGCCGAACGGCCTCGTCATGGGCTGTTACCTGCACGGCCTCTTCGCCGCCGACGATTTCCGCCGCGCCTTCCTGTCGCGACTAAGGGAAGGCCGCCCGCAGGCGGAAGCTTACGAGACGAAGGTGGAAGCCACCCTGGATGCGCTGGCCAAGCATCTGGAGGCAAACTGCGATCTGGATGCCTTGCTGGCCATCGCCGAGCGCGGGGTTTGAGCGGCGCGGGGTATTCTCGTGCGTATTTCAAGATTGGCCGGCTCCGTCGCTTTCGACGCCCGCGCCTTCCCTTGCCAACACATCCTTCGACAGGCTCAGGATGAGGTAAGTGTGTATAGGTAAAAGAAAAATCCTCATCCTGAGCCTGTCGAAGGATGAGGCCACTCGACCGCCCTCCAGCGAGTGAGGCCGAGGCGGTTCACATCAATCCTGAAAGACTCTAAAGCCGGCCCGCCTGCGCCAATGCGCTCAATTCAGCATGGCTGCTGTTGGATTTGGGGCGCCATAAGCCGCGCTCCTGGGCTTCGATCAGGCGCTCGGCGATTTCGCGCAAGGCGGCGGGATTGTGTTGTTCGATGAAATCGCGGACCTCTTCGTCCCCCAGATATGCATCGTAGACCGCGTCGAAATGATGGTCGGCGACGCAGCGCGCGGTGGCGGCGAAGGCGAAGAGGTAATCGACGGTGGCCGCCATCTCGAAGGCACCCTTGTAGCCGTGGCGCATCACGCCGGCGATCCATTTCGGATTGACCACGCGGGCGCGCACCACGCGCGCTGTCTCTTCCTCCAGCGTGCGGATACGCGGGGTTTCGGGGCGCGAATGGTCGTTGTGCCAGACGGTGGGCTGCTGGCCGGACAGCACCCGCACGGCCGCCGTCATGCCGCCCTCGAACTGGTAATAATCGTCGGAGTCCAGCAGGTCGTGCTCGCGGTTGTCCTGGTTGTGGACGACGGCCTCGACCGATTTCAGCCGTGTCTCGAACAGGCCGTGCGCGGCCTCGCCCTCGGCGCCCGCCCCGTAGGCATAGCCGCCCCAGGCGACATAGGCCCGGGCGAGGTCGGCGTCGGTGTCCCAGCCGCGCTCGTCGATCAGGGCTTGCAGGCCGGCCCCGTATGCGCCGGGTTTGGAACCGAATACCCGCGTCGCGGCGCGCTGCATGGCCGCCGCCTCGTCCAGCCCGTTGCCGGCCAGATGCGCGGCCTCGGCCTTCGCGCGGGCGGCCAGGGGGTTTTTCGACTCGGGCTCGTCAAGCACGGCGACGGCGCGGACCGCGGAATCCACCAGATCGATCAGGCCGGGGAAGGCGTCGCGGAAGAAGCCGGAGATGCGCAGGGTCACGTCCACGCGCGGCCGGTCGAGAATATCGAGCGGCAGGATCTCGAACCCGGTGACCCTTCGGGATGCGGAATCCCAGGTCGGCCGCACGCCCATCAGCGCCAGCGCCTGGGCGATATCGTCGCCGCCGGTACGCATGTTCGAGGTGCCCCAGGCCGACAGCGCCATGGCCTTCGGCCAGTTCCCGTGATCCTGCGCGTGGCGTTCCACCAGCATCTGCGCCGATTTCCAGCCCAGCAGCCAGGCGGTGGGCGTCGGCACGGTGCGGGTATCGACCGAATAGAAATTGCGGCCCGTCGGCAGCACGTCCGGACGGCCGCGTGTTGGCGCGCCGGACGGGCCGGGTTCGACGAAACG
>DAOVHN010000733.1 GCA_030671915.1 Pseudomonadota bacterium | reverse complement strand
GGGCGCGTTGACGCTCTATCTGGACTTCATCAACCTGTTCCTGTTCATGCTGCGCCTGTTCGGCAACCGCAACTAAGGCCAGGCAAAACAAGTTAAAATAAAACCGCCCGGGGCAATCCCGGGCGGTTTTTCGTTAACCCATGCCCTCCAGGTCCATCTTGAAGGCGATCAGCCGCAAGAGATCCTTGAGCGTTACCAGCCCGACGAGCCGGCCGTCGTCCGTCACCATCAGCCGGCTGTTGCCGGTGCGCCGCATGATGGCCAGCGCCTCGACCGCATCCGTATCCGCGTCGAGGGTGTTTTCCGGCGAGGCCGGCGACATGGCGTCGAATACCCGTACCAGATCCCACCGGTCGCGCGGGATCTGCCTGATCTCGGCGATGCCAATGCAGCCCAGCAGGCGCGAGTTCTCCACCACCGGGAAAAGCTCGTGATAATGGCGATAGATATAATCCTCGACGAGCCGCTGCACGGTGATGTCCGGCGGCGCCGCGATCGGGTCGGCCACCATGAAACGGCGCACCTGTTCGCCCTCGAAAAACCGGCGGGTCTGCACCTGGCTATAGGAGCTGGCGGCGGCCCCGCGCACGAAGAAGCCGATCAGCATGAACCATATTCCGCCGATCAGATTGCCGGTGACGATATTGAACAGGCCGAAGGCGATAAGCGCGAAGCCGAAGCTTGCGCCCGCGTTCGCGGCAATGCGGGTGGCCCAGCGCAAGTCGCCCTTCCAGCCCCACAAGACGGCGCGCAGCATCCGCCCGCCATCCAGTGGAAAGGCGGGGACAAGGTTGAAGGCGGCGAGCAACATATTGATGAAAGACAGATAGCCGAGGACGGCGGGAACCGGCGCCGCCATCCCCATGCGCACGCCGAAATCGCCCAGAATATTGAATGAGACGGAAAGCACCGCGCTGGCGATGGGCCCGGCGATGGCCATCAGGAACTCGGCCTTCGCGGTTGGCGGTTCGTCCTCCATCTCGGCGACGCCACCGAAGATGAACAGCGTGATCCCTCTGATTTGCATGCCGTAACGGCGCGCGACCAGCGAATGGCTGAGTTCGTGGAAAACGATCGATGCGAACAGGCCCAGCGCTCCGGCCACTCCCATCCACAGATAAGTCGGCCCGGACAGGCCTTCGTACCGCGCAGGGAAATAGCCGGCGGCCAGCGACCAGGTAACGAGCACGGCCAGGATCAGCCAGCTTGCGTCCAGCTTTACCTGGAAGCCCAGAATCCTGAACAGCGGTATGCCTCGTCCGAACATGCGGTCAGTCTCCCAAATTGATCGGTCGCGCCGGTTTCATTTTCCGTCCTTGCGATGCCCAATCTGCTTTCGGCCCTGCCAGCGGCGGCGCGGGCGGACGCCGTTATGCAGCCAGGACCGCAGCCGGCGGCGTAGCGGCGGCACGTCCAGCGCGATCAATACCAGCCCGACCGGGATCATCCAGAAGCCGAGCACCGGCAGGAACCCGAATATGCCGCCTGCCACGAACAACAGGCCCAGCAGTGTCCGGAACCCGAAACGGATCTTCAGCCTGCCCCAGGCGAAGGCCCGGCGCAACCGGCGAAGAAGGATTTGCTTGTTGCCGTCGGACAGGATGGGTCGGCTCCACTCCACGGGATAAAGAATAGTCTGCCATCCTATGTG
>DAOVHN010000387.1 GCA_030671915.1 Pseudomonadota bacterium | reverse complement strand
GGGCGGCCGGCCCATTCGTGATCGGCGGGCATCATCAGGACGATTGCATGGTGCATCGCCGCCAGCACGGCGAAGCGGTCGTCCATGCGGTATTCGCTGAGCAGGCCGAACTCGGCCTGGTAATCCAGCAGCGATTGCACCACGGCGGCGGAATTGCCGACCGATACCACGATCTCCAGCCCGGGCAGTTCATCGCGGATGCCGCGGATCAGCGGCATCAGGTGGAACGGGCCGTCGGCGGCGATGGTGACGCTGCCCCTGGACAGCCCGCCCTCTGCCAGCAGGAACTCCCGGGTTTCGCTCTCCAGGCTGAAATAGCGCTGGGTCAGGGTGAACAGTTCTCCGCCCGCCCGGGTCAGGGTCACCGATCGGCCACGCCGGTGGAACAGGGGCACGTTGTAAGAGTCCTCCAGCGCCTTGACCTGGACGGTCAGGGTCGGCTGGCTTATGCCCTCAGCGCGGGCGGCGGCGGTGAATCCGCCCTCGCGGGCGACCGCATGGAAGGCCCGTAGCTGCGCGTGGTTCATGGCGTCCATCCATAGACTGTATCTATCGATTATATTAATCGAATGAATTTTTTAAATAAAGGACGGATGTGCAATATGCGGCAGCTTTCCCAACCGATTTCTTTCGGAGGACCAAACCGTGAGCACGGCACCGCACGCATCCCAACGCGCCGCCCGGACGGGTAATGACGAATTTCTTCTCACCCCTGGACCGCTGACCACTTCGCTGACCGTCAAGCAGGCGATGCTTCGCGACTGGGGCAGCCGCGACAAGAAGTTCATCGCACTCAATGCCCGTATCCGCGACAAGCTGGTGCAAATCGCGGGCGGCGGGAGCGATTATACCTGCGTGCCCGTGCAGGGTTCCGGCACCTTCGCGATCGAGGCGACGCTGGGCACGCTGTTGCCGCGCGACGGACGGTTGCTGGTGCTGGTCAACGGCGCCTATGGCGAGCGCATGATGAAGATCGCCAAATATATGGGCCGTTCGGCGATCGCGCTGAGCTGCGCCGAGGATCGCACGCCGGACCTGACCTCGCTGGAGACTCTGCTGGCGGAGGACGCGGCCATCACCCATGTCGCCGCCGTCCATTGCGAGACCACCAGCGGCATTCTGAACCCGATCCGCAAAATCGCCGACATCGTCGTGAAACATGGCCGCGGCCTGATCATCGATGCGATGAGCGCCTTCGGGGCGATCCCGCTGGACGTAGGAGAGGTGACGTGCGACGCCGTCGTCGCGTCCTCCAACAAATGCCTCGAGGGCGTACCCGGCATGGGTTACGCCATCATCCGCCGGTCGGTGCTGGAGGGCTGCGAGGGCAATGCCCATTCCCTGGCGCTCGACCTCTACGACCAGTGGCGCGGGTTCGAGGCCAATGCCCAGTGGCGCTTTACCCCGCCGACTCATGTGCTGGCCGCGTTCGACCAGGCGGTCGCGGAATTCGAGGAAGAGGGTGGTGTCGCGGCGCGCAACGGCCGCTACTCTGAAAACCGCCGCACGCTCGTCGCGGGCATGCGTGAAATGGGCTTCGAGACACTGTTACCGGACGAATTGCAGGCGCCGATCATTGTCACCTTCCATATGCCGGCCGATCCGAAGTTCGATTTCGCAGCCTTTTACGACAAGCTGGCGGCGCGCGGCTATGTGATCTATCCGGGCAAGCTGACCGTGGCACCGACATTCCGCATCGGCTGCATCGGGCAACTACAGAAACAGGATATGGAGGACGCGCTGGCGGTGATCCGCGAAACCGTGGACGAAATGGGCGTGAAGCTGGGCGCCCTGGCCGGAACCTGAACCAATTTACTGAACGAACTCAAGCTTAGGAGATACAACCATGAATTCCGATTACCTCTACACACGAACCTACCGCGGCAAGGTCAAGGCCGTGATCCTCGACTGGAGCGGCACCACGGCCGATGCCTACGTGCTGGCGCCCGCGGTCGTATTCGTCGAAGTTTTCAGCAAGCAGGGCGTGGAGGTCAGCATGACCGAGGCGCGCGGCCCCATGGGATTGCGCAAGGACCTGCACATCAAGGCGATGACCGAAATGCCGGTCATCCGCGAGCGCTGGAAGGGCGTTCACGGCAAGTATCCCGACCAGGGCGATGTCGACCGGATGTTCGCTGATTTCGTGCCGATGCAGCTGGATTGCCTCCGGAAATACACGACGCTGCTTCCCGGCGTCGCCGAGGTGACGCAGAATCTTCAGAAACAGGGCGTCAAGATCGGCAGCACCACCGGGTTCGTCCGCAGCATGGTCGATATTCTCGAGGAAGACGCCAAGAAGCAGGGCTATGTTCCCGACGCCTCGGTCGCCGGCGACGAGGTCGTCAATGGGGCGCGTCCAAAGCCATTCATGGTCTACAGGAACCTCGACATGCTGGATGTCAACCCGATCCAGTCGGTGGTCAAGGTCGACGACACCGTTTCCGGCATTGGCGAAGCGCAGGAGGCCGGATGCTGGGGTGTCGGCGTCTCGCGTTACAGCAACTACATGGACATCAACAGTCTCGAAGAAGTCGAGACCCTGTCCGAGGCGGAAATCGACCGGCGGCACGGGATCACCAGGGATATCCTGCGCAAGGCCGGCGCGCATTACGTCATCGATTCGCTGGCCGATCTTCCCGGCGTGATCGACGACATCAACGCCCGCCTGGCGCGCGGAGAAAGGCCCTAAGAAGGGAAAGAGCACATCCGGCCAATCCGTGCGGGCCGATTGTCGACGCTTGAAATCCACATATCGACGCTCCAGCGGAGATTCCGTTTCGTGGACCTTCGCTGGAGCTGGCTATGCGGTTTGACGTCGGAACGCTTTTCGGGCGACAAACGAGAACCGGGGCCACGGCGGCAGGAGATGTGCATGATTAGACCACGGATCGAAGTCAACGGACGGGGCTATGCCTGGCCCGAGGCGCCGGTCGTGGTTGTCTGCATCGACGGCTCGGAGCCGGCCTATATCGAGGAGGTGGTGAAGGCGGGCGTGGCGCCGTATCTGGCCCGCGTCACCGCAACCGGCAGCGACCTGCGGGCCGAGTGCGTGGTGCCCAGCTTCACCAATCCGAACAACATTTCGATAGTAACCGGCCGGCCGCCCTCGGTGCATGGCATATCCGGCAACTATTTCCTCGATCCCGACACGGGCGAGGAAGTGATGATGAATGATGCGAAATTTCTGCGCGCGCCGACGATCTTCCAGGCTTTCCAGAAAGAGGGCGCCAGGATCGTCATCGTCACCGCCAAGGACAAGCTGCGCGGCTTGCTGGGACATGGGCTGACCTTTGGCGAGGGCGGTGCGATCTGTTTCTCGTCGGAGAAATCCGACCAGGCGACGCTGGCCGCCAACGGCATCGAGGGCGTGGTCGATATGGTCGGCATGCCCGTGCCCGATGTCTATTCGGCGGAACTGTCGGAATTCGTGTTCGCCGCCGGCGTCAAGCTGATGGAAAGCCGCCGGCCGGACATCATGTACCTGTCCACCACCGATTACATCCAGCACAAGCACGCGCCGGGCACCGAGGGCGCCAACGCCTTCTACGCGATGAT
>DAOVHN010000295.1 GCA_030671915.1 Pseudomonadota bacterium | reverse complement strand
TGTTTCCGGCGCAGCATAACCGGCATGTTTTTTCTTCCCCCCGACCTGGAACCCCTGGCGGCGCTGCTGATGATTGGCGTCAGCATGGGCGCATCCTTCATTACCGCGGCTTTCGGGATCGGCGGCGGCATGGTGCTGGTCGCGGTCATGGCGGTGCTGTTGCCGCCGGCGGCGCTGATCCCGGTGCATGGGGTAGTGCAGTTGGGTTCGAATTTCGGGCGCGCCCTGATCATGCTGAAACATGTTGAGCGCTCCACCATCCCGCCCTTCCTGGCGGGCAGCGCGATCGGCGCCGGGTTGGGCGGGGCGCTGTTCGTGCAGTTTCCGCCCTGGGCGATCCAACTCGGCCTGGCCGGGTTCATCGTCTGGTCGGTGTTGGGCCGGCTGCCGGCGATCGGGAAGGGCCACATCTTCGCGGCCGGCGGGGTGTCCAGTTTCCTGACCATGTTCTTCGGCGCAACCGGCAGCCTCGTCGCCGCCACGGTGAAGGGCATGAAGCTGCCGCCGCTGGACCATGTGGCGACGCACAGCACGCTGATGACATTGCAGCATCTGCTGAAAAGCCTCGCCTTCGGATTCCTGGGCTTCGCCTTCGCGCCCTGGGCCCCCTTCGTCATCGCAATGATCGCCAGCGGCTTCCTGGGCACCGTAATCGGCCGCCAGCTGCTGGCCAGGATGGGCCACCGCTATTTCCAGCCGATTCTCAGTGGCATCCTGCTGTTACTCGCCGCCCGTCTTGCCTGGAGCGGCGTAGAAGGGCTGTTGGCGGGGTAAGCGGGTAGACCTCACCTCAAAACCAGGGCGGTTCCGGAATTGCGGCGCCGCATTTGCATTTCAGTTCGGAATTCACGACAGCCATGCTGCCGCACTCGCCGCAGCGCTGCCAGCGTGTGTTCAATTGTCCGTCGGTCCAGAAACTGGTCCAGACGCTGACGCCGAGGCCATTGGGTTCGAAGACCGCCTTCATGCTGGCGCTATGCGCCGGCCCCTGGACCGCGGCCTTTGCCGACTCCATGTCTTCCCAGGCGGTAACGGTCACGCCATGTCCGTTCCAGGTCAATCCGGTCAACGTCGCGATATAGCCCGGCATCTGGGAAATTTCCCGCAGGATGTCCCTCGTGTAACCGCTAAGCTCGTCGTTCTGGTCCGGCGAAGCCAGCTGGATCTGGGTCACTCCGATGACCCCGGGCTTCGCCGTGTTACCTACATTCGTGTAAGTCGCGCTGCCGAAGCTGACTGGGCCAACCGTCTTGGGCCGCACTATCACCTGCACATCCAGCTGCGCCATCATGGTCCCGTTGCTGTAATAGCCCCGGACGCTCGTGATACCGCCCTCGCCGGTCTCGATCACATCAACGCCGGGCAATGCGATGGTGCGCTCGGTCGGCGGCAACCCCTTGAGGGAACCCTTATTGGTTCCCTTCATCACCCATTCGACCACGGCGGTATCCGGCCCGGCCTCGTATAGATTGGTAATCTCGAAGTTCAGGTCGGGAAAGACCGAAATCAGCCCGTTCACATAACCGGCCAGCGCGGCGCCGGAAATCCCGTCGGGCACATTCGGGTCAGTATAGGTCCCGCCATCGGCAAAAGTCGAATTGATACGGTCTGTATCATGCGCGTTCCAGGCCTCGATATAGGCCCGCGCCTGTTCTGCAGCACTCACTTCATCCCCCTGTCTGGCATTGTTCGTACGCGGTCAGCATCCTGCAACCAGAACAGCCCAGTCAAGTTCTTTCGCCCGACGCAGCGCACTCACCCCTCCAGCGACATCAGCGTGGCATTGCCCCCCGCCGCCGTCGTGTCGGTGCTGACCACCCGTTCTGTCGCGAAGCGGTGCAGGTATCGCGGGCCGCCCGCTTTCGGGCCGGTGCCGCTTAACCCCTCGCCGCCGAAGGGTTGGACGCCGACGACGGCGCCGATCTGGTTTCGGTTGACGTAGGCGTTGCCTACACGCGAGCGCCGGGTGATGTGGCGGATGGTGGAGTCGACGCGGCTGTGGACGCCCAGCGTCAGGCCGTAGCCGGTGGCGTTGATGGCGTCGATTACATCGTCCAGGCGGCCGGCGGCGTAGCGCACCACATGCAGGACGGGGCCGAAGACTTCGCGATCCAGGGCGGCGATGTCGCCGATCTCGTAGGCGCGCGGGGCGAAGAAGGTGCCAAAGGCGCAGTCGGGGCCGGGTTCCAGCGCGCATAGCAGTTTGGCCTCGCGATCCATGCGTTCGGCGTGGGCCCGCAGCATGGCCAGCGCCTCGTCGTCGATCACCGGGCCGATATCGGTGGAAAGCAGCGCCGGGTCGCCGACCTTTAGCTCGCGCATGGCGCCGGTCAGCATCTCGATGGTCTTGTCCGCGATGTCGTCCTGCAGGAACAGCACGCGGAGCGCCGAGCAGCGCTGGCCGGCGCTGCGGAAGGCCGATGCCAGCACGTCGCGCACGACCTGTTCCGGCAGGGCCGAGGAATCGACGATCATCGCGTTCTGGCCGCCGGTCTCGGCGATCAGCGGGATTATCGGGCCATCGCGCCGGGCCAGCGCCTGGTTGATGATGCGCGCGGTGTCGGTGCCGCCGGTGAAGGCAACGCCTGCTATGCGCGCATCGCCCACCAGGGCCGCGCCCACCGCCGCGCCGTCGCCGGGTAGCAGGTGGAGAACGTCGCCGGGCACGCCGGCCTCATGCAGCAATTGCACGGCGCGGGCCGCCATGATCGGGGTCTGTTCGGCGGGCTTGGCCAGCACGGCATTGCCGGCCGCCAGCGCGGCGGCCACCTGGCCGGTGAAGATCGCCAGCGGGAAGTTCCAGGGGCTGATACAGACAAAGGCGCCGCGGCCATGCAGCGAGATTTCGTTGCGCTCGCCCGTCGGGCCCGGCAGTTCGATCGGCCCGGCAAACTCGGCGCGGGCGCGGGTCGCGTAGTAGCGCAGGAAATCCACCGCCTCGCGGACCTCGGCGATGCCGTCGTTGGCGGTCTTGCCGCCCTCGCGCGCCGCAATGGCCATCAGTTCGCCGGTGTGAGATTCGTAGAGGTCGGCGGCCTTTTCCAGGGCGGCGGCGCGGGTCTCGGCCCCGACCTCGTCCCATCCCTTTTGCGCGGCGACGGCCAGATCGATCGCGGCCTCGACATCGAAGGAGGCCGCATCCGTGACATGGCCGATCGCGAGGCGCCGGTCGGCGGGGTTGGTGGCGGGGTGGGAATTATCGCTATTCATGCGGCCGCCTACAATGGGGCCGGCATGCCATTCGCGATTGTCGGCCGCGGTCATGGCGGCGGCCAGCGGGGCCAGGATCGCCGGGTCGTTGAGGTCGATGCCGTCGGAGTTGCGCCGCGCCTCGCCGAAGAGGGCGGGCGGGCGGGGAATGCCGGGATGGGGGCGCGGCGTGGTGATGGCGGTGCGGGCCACCGGGTCGGCGACGATATCGTCGATCGAGGTATCCTCGTCGACGATGCGGTTGACGAAGGAGGAGTTGGCGCCGTTTTCCAGCAGCCGGCGCACCAGATAGGCCAGCAGGTCCGCGTGCCCGCCCACGGGCGCATAGATGCGGCAGGGAATGTTCATGGCCTGCTCACCCACGATCTGGTCGTAGAGATCCTCGCCCATGCCGTGGAGGCGCTGGAATTCAAAATCATGGTCCCCGCCGGACAATTCGATCACGGTGGCGAGCGTATGGGCGTTATGGGTGGCGAATTGCGGGTAGAAGGCGTCGGCGTTGGCGAACAGGCGTTTGACGCAGGCGATATAGGAGACATCCGTCGAGGCCTTGCGGGTGAACACCGGGTAGTCCGGCAGGCCCAGTTCCTGGCTCCATTTGATCTCGCTGTCCCAGTAGGCGCCCTTGACGAGGCGCACCATCAGCCGGCGGCCATGCCGGCGGGCCATGTCGGCCAGCCAGTCGATCTGCGGCAGGCCGCGCTTCTGGTAGGCCTGGATGGCGAGGCCGAAACCGTTCCAGCCCTTTAGCGCCGGGTCGCCGGAGACGGCCTCGATCGCGTCGAGCGAGAGGTCCAGCCGGTCGGCCTCCTCGGCATCGACGCAGAACCCGATATCCGCGTCCCTGGCCATGGCGGCGAGTTCGTTGAGGCGCGGCACGAGCTCGGCCATCACGCGGTCTTTCTGGGCGTATTCGTAGCGCGGATGCAGGGCAGACAGCTTGACCGAGATGCCCGGCGCGTCGATCGGCCCGCGGCCCGCCGCCGCCTTGCCGATGGCCTTGATGGCGCTGGCGTATGAGTCG
>DAOVHN010000717.1 GCA_030671915.1 Pseudomonadota bacterium | reverse complement strand
CACGAATTCCAGCCGGTCCGGCGTCAGGAAGGGTTGCACGCGCAATTCGCCGCTGTCGTCCGCGCCGGTGGATACGACGACGCCGACCGGCAGTCCCGCCGGAAACGCGCCGCCATGGCCCGATGTCACCACCAGATCGCCCGGGCCGATGCTGCGTTCCGGGGGAAGATAGGCTATCGTTGCAAGGTCGCTGTTGTCGCCCGCCAGGATCGCGCGTTCGCGGTTGTCGCCCACGAGGATCGGAATGCGGCTGTTGAGGTCGGTAATCAGAAGAATACGCGCCGACCGCTGGCCAATTTCGGCGACCCGGCCGACGAGTCCGTTGCCGTCGATCGCGGCGGCGCCCTTGCGCACGCCGTCGCGCCCGCCGATATCGACCAGCACGCTGCGCAGGAAGGCGCCGCCGGAATCGCCGATGACCCTGCCCGTAATGAAGGTCGCCTCGGTTTCGGGGGTAAAATTCAGCAAGCCGCGCAGGCGCGTGTTCTCGCTTTCCAGGCTTTGCGCCACGGCGTGCCAACGCCGCAGCCGCTCGTTCTCCTCGCGCAGCGCCGTGTTTTCGTCGTAGGCGACGAACAGGTGTTTTGCTTCCTCGATGAATTCCGCGCCTGCCGTGACCGGGCTGGACAGCGCGCCGATGACCGGCGTTGCGATGTCCGCGATAGCCATGCGGGTGCGTTCATAGAGCGCCGGGTCGGCCTTGCCGATCAGCATGATGCCGACCGCCAGCAACAGGAATAGCGCAAAAGTCGAACGCTGCGCACCCTGTCTGATCGACAACGACGCGCGCATCAATCGGCCCGACCTCTGTCTCAGCATCCTGTTTTTACCTTAACCTTTGTTCGCAAATGGTTCCTCGCGTGCCGTTAACCATATGCCTCAACTTATTAAGACGTCCTTAAGCGTCCGCATTTCCTCAAGGCAGCGGCCGGTACCCAGCGCCACGCAGGACAGCGCGTCGTCGGCGATCGAGGTGGGCAGCCCGGTCGCATGCCGCAGCACGAAATCTAGATTGCCGAGCAGCGCTCCGCCGCCCGTCATCACCACGCCCTTGTCGACGATGTCGGCGGCCAGTTCCGGCGCGGTATGCTCCAGCGCGGTCTTCACGCCCTCAATGATCGCGCTGACCGGTTCCGCCAGAGCTTCGGCGATCTGGCGCTGGCTGACCACCAACTCCTTCGGCACGCCGTTCATCAGGTCGCGGCCCTTGATTTCCATGGTCCGGCCCTCGCCGTCTTCCGGCGCGCAGGCGGTGCCGATTTCCTTCTTGATCCGCTCGGCGCTGCTTTCGCCGACCAGCAGGTTGAAGTTGCGGCGGATGTAGGAAATGATCGCCTCGTCCATCTTGTCGCCGCCGACGCGGATCGAACGGGCGAAGACGATGCCGCCGAGCGACAGCACGGCCACCTCGGTCGTGCCGCCGCCGATATCGACGATCATCGATCCGGTCGGTTCGGTCACCGGCAGGCCCGCGCCGATCGCGGCCGCCATCGGTTCCTCGATCATGAAGACCCGACGCGCGCCCGCGGCCTCGGCCGATTCCTGGATCGCACGGCGTTCGACCGCGGTAGACCCGGACGGTACGCAGACGATGACCTGCGGGCTGGCGCCGAAACGGCGGTTATGCACCTTTCGGATAAAATGCTTGATCATCTCCTCGGCGACATCGAAATCGGCGATGACGCCATCGCGCAGCGGCCGGATGGCCTGGATGTTGCCGGGCGT
>DAOVHN010000765.1 GCA_030671915.1 Pseudomonadota bacterium | reverse complement strand
CATGACGATCGCGTCGGTCGCATCCTCCACCGCCTGCGCGAAGGCGCGCAACTCGTTTTCCGATTCCGTGATCCGTTCCGCCATGCGGTTGAATTCGTCGGCCAGTTCGCCGATCTCGTCGCTGCTCTGCACCTCGACGCGGCGCTCGCGCTCGCCCTCGGCGAACCGCTGCACCCCGGCCTGCAGTTCCTTGAGCGGGGCCGACAGCCGGTAGGCGATCAGCGCGCCGCCCAGGCCGGCGACCAGGATGCCGATCAGTCCCGCGAGGGAGAACGACCGCAGGGAATGGCTGAGCGCGGCGTAGCTCTCGCCGGGAGCCTGCGTCACCGTGATCGCCCAGGGCGGCAGCGACAGCGCCGTGCGCATTTCGTTGATCGAACGCAGGGGCGCGACGCAAACGAGACGGTCCCACAGGGGCCAGGCGTCTTCGCCCGGCACGCCGACCCAGTAGGGTTCGCCCGGCGCGCGTCCGGCGCCTGCGCTCGCGCCCGTCTGCGTTGGCCGCAGGGCCAGCGCCTGGATATGATGGATGCGGGGCCGGCCGCCGATCGATACGCCGGCGTAATCGACAAGGGCGACTTCCCCGCTGTCGCCGAAACGGATGTTCTCGATCGGGTCGATGAACCGCGGGAAATCGTACTCGGCGACCGCATAGCCGGCGATCCGGACCCCACCCCAGACGGGCGTGGCGATAACGAGTTTCCGGTCCGACCCCGCCGAATCCATATGGATGAAATGGTCCGTCTTGCCGGCGACGGTCCGGTACCATGATTGTGCATCGGCCACGCGATGATCCGGCGGCGCGCTGGAAGCCAGCAGCAGGCCGTTGGTGTCGTAAAGGGAAAGCCGTATCAGGGAGTCTTCGTCCAGCCCCGCCATCACCGAAAGCCGGTGCGTGAGCTGCGGATGAAGCTGCGCCAGGCGGGCATCGGCATTATTCGCCTGCTTCCATTCATCGCCAAGCCGGCGCAACCGCGCCTCGCGCCATTCATCGGGGCGGTTTTCATAGATCTGCCTGCCTTCCAGCGCGACCTCGGCGGTCAGCACGTCGGTCGCGATGCGGCCCAGCCGGTCCGCCGCATCGGTGAACCGGGTTTCCGCCTGGCCCACGATGCGGCTGGCGATCTGGCAGTAGGTCTGGCCCAACGTTCCCTTGATCGAGTCGAGCCCCGAGAGATAAACCACGGCGCCGCCGATGACGACGGCGCCCACCGCGCCCGCGACGAACCAGAATGTCAGCCGCCCCCTGATGCCGGAAACGGATTTCAGCCACGGCCTCCCGGTCATGCGCGCGTCCCGGCGCGGCGGCGCGGCGCGGCGCAAACGGCGGGTTTCGGCATGAGACTCATTGTCGCAGCACCCCACATATTACAACCGGGCGCAGCCACCAGGCTGGTATGCAGGCTGCCGCCGACCTACTATATAGATGCCCATGGAGCCTTTATTCCGTCTCATGAAAAATGCCAACGCCTTGACCCGTGGCAATCCGCGCGACTGCCTGTTGAAGAGTAAAATCCGCGCCGGCCGACGATTTCCGGCGGCGGTCCTGTTCGCCCTGTT
>DAOVHN010000581.1 GCA_030671915.1 Pseudomonadota bacterium | reverse complement strand
GTGCGTGACCGGGAACTTCGCCTTGATGCCAATGGCGGACTGCACAGAACCGACGAACGCACCTCGGTTGCCATCGCCAGCCTTACCGGGACCGCGGCGGGAATTCCGGTACGGCTGCGCAAGCCTGCTCTCTTAGAGCTCGATCCCGCGGTCGACAGCGGCGACATCGACCTGGCCGTTGGCGACGGGGCCATTCTCGGCCGTTACAGGCAGGGCGGCGGCATGGTTTTCATTCGGGCGGAAGTCGAGGCGATTCCGCTGGCGTCCATCTGGCCGGCGGCGCCGCCGCAACTGGGCAAGGCGGTCATCGATGCCAATGCGTCACTTGATGGACCGGCTGGCGGACCGGCGGGCCGTTTGGATCTGTCGGTAACCGGCCTCGCCGCCGGCGAAACCGAGGAAACGCAGGAAGGGCTGACGCTGGAGGTACAGGGCGACCTCCAGGATGGCAAACTTGCTGCGAGCGGCCGTATCGAAGGGCTCGCCGGTGTGACCTCGCAGATGCAACTGGCGCTGCCGGCCCGGCTGTCCCTGGCGCCGGCCACATTCTCGATAGACGAGCACGCGGCCCTGACCGGCAGTATGACCTATGCTGGCCCCGTCGGGCCAGGCTGGGGCTTGTTGGGGCTGGACCGGCACAGGCTGGAAGGCCAGGGCGATGTCGCCATAGAGCTTTCGGGCACGCTCGGCGACCCACGGATTTCCGGGCGCGTGGAAATGGTCGACGGGCGCTATGAAAATCTCGATACCGGCACGATCCTGTCGGATATCCAGGTCTCGGCGCGCCCATCCAACTCTTCGGTCGCAATCGACAAGGCCGTCGCCAGGGATGGCGGCGAGGGTGAAATTTCTGTGAGCGGCGGCATCGAGTTCGGCGGCGGCGAATTAGTGGCCATGGACCTGCAGGCAAGTTTCCGCAAGGCTCGCCTGATACGCCGCGACGAATTGAACGCAGTAGCCAGCGGACAATTGGCGCTTCAGGGCAGCGCGTTCAGGCGCAAAGTCAGCGGCAGGCTGGAGGTCGACGAGGCCGAAATCAGGCTGGTCGGTGGTCTTCCGCCAGGAGTCGTGGAGATACCAGTGGAGGAAACGGGCACGCCCCCTGCGGGCGCCGTGAAGGCTCCGGCGCCGGTCAGGCCCTCGCGAACGGACCTAAATCTCGAGATATCGATGCCCAAACGGGTCTTCGTGCGGGGCCGTGGCCTGGATTCGGAATGGGAAGGCGAGTTGAAGGTTACAGGGACCACGGCTGCGCCGCGAATCCAGGGCGAGCTGCATCCCTTGCGGGGTCGCTACGGCTTCGCCGGCAAGATCTTCAATCTGCGAAAGGGCAGCATCGCCTTTGCCGGCAAGGATGAGATAGATCCCATGCTGGACCTCTCGGCCGAACGCGAGGCCACGGACCTGACGGCCATTATCCATGTGACGGGCACGGCAAAAAAACCTGTGGTGGCCCTGGAATCGATTCCGGAATATCCGCAAGACGAGGTTTTGGCCCGTGTTCTGTTCAACAAGAGCACTGGACGGCTGAGCGCTACCGAGGCGCTGCAACTGGCGCAGGCTGTCGGCACGCTTACGGGCGCAAGCGATGGCGGCGGGATCATGGATTTCGCGCGCAGCATGCTGAACCTCGACGTGCTGCGCTTTGGGGGGGGAGGCGAGGAAGGCGAGGGCGATGGCGGGGCCGAGGCCGGCAAATATCTGAGCGACCAAGTCTATGTGGGTGTCGAAGGTAAGGCCACCGGCGAGACTGGCGTGATCGTGGAAATCGAAATCACGCCGCGCCTGAAACTGGAAAGCGATGTGGGCCAGAAAGACAAGAGCCAGATGGGCCTGAAATGGAAGCGGGACTACTGAGTGCAGCCCCGCTTTGCCCCGTTTATTTCATGTCCCGCTTCCTGGCCAGACGCAGACGCAGGGCGTTCAGCTTGATGAAGCCTTCGGCATCGGTCACGAATACCGTGTCCGCGCATTCGAATTTCTGTCCGCGAAGAGACTCGATGACCGTATTGGCGAGGGTTACCTACAGCCATTTGTCCAACTGTCACTGACGACCGCTGTTGGCTATGAACGGACCTGAAAGGCCATGCTGAAGAGAGTCCGCTTTTCTGTGCAGAGCGGACATTCCGGGTGGATGGGGTATAACGATTTCACCAACGTATGGGACCCGCTGGCGGGGACCCCGGGGGGATGGCTTGGCCCCGGATCGGGGGAAGCATGCTTTTTGTGCGGACAATGATGATCCGCGCGAATGCTGCCCGGCGGAGGACATTAACTCAACATTAACCATACGCCTCTATATTGAGGGGCGTTCATTTGAAGATCTCCCTCCT
>DAOVHN010000284.1 GCA_030671915.1 Pseudomonadota bacterium | reverse complement strand
TGTTCTCCTGGAAGCCTCGCCGGCGTTCCCATTGGACCGGACATACCAACTGGATACCGCAATTTCAATGCTGCTTGAATACCGTGAAGCCCGCATCGCCTTCAGCCGAACCGGTGGAATTGGCCCGGAAGTCATGTTTTGCGGTGGTTTCCGGTCGAATATGGCGGGAACCAAGGCGTTGGCGCTGGAGACGCATTGCGCCGCCGCCGGGCGCGCCTTTACGCGCTTCGACTATCGCGGCCACGGCGAGTCGGACGGCGCTTTCACCGATGGCACGATCGGGGGCTGGTTGGAAGATACGCTCGCCATGCTGGATCAGGTGGCGCGAGGGCCGGTCGTTCTGGTCGGCTCATCCATGGGCGCCAGGATCGCTTTGCTTGCCGCTCTTGCGCGGCCCGACCGCGTAAAAGGCCTTGTGCTGGTCGCGCCGGCCATCGATTTCACCGAGGCCTTGATCTGGGAACGCCTGCCCGCGGCCGACCGCGCGACGCTGGAGCGCGATGGCGTCTGGTTGAGGGAATCGGACTATGTCGACGATCCGGACCGGATTACGCTCAGGCTGATCGAGGAGGGGCGGGATCATCTGTTGTTCGGCCAGCCGATCCCGTTCGACGGACCGGTGCGAATCCTGCATGGCATGGAAGACGAAACCGTTCCCTGGCAGTTCGCAACTCGCACGGCCGAATCGCTAACCGGCGCGGACGTGATCGTGACCCTCGTCAAGGGCGGCGACCACCGCCTGTCGGACGAGGAAAACCTGTCTCGCCTTATGGGCGCAGTCGACGAGGTGGCGAAGAAAGTCGCTTCATAACAGCCCCTTCAGACCTTCACGGTAAGTCGGCCATTTCAGCCTGACCCCAAGCTCTTCCTTGATGCGCTTGTTGGACACCCGTTTGCTCTCGCCATAGAAGCTCAGCGCCATCGGCGACAGGCCGTCCTTCACCTGGTCGAAATCCTGCAAGGGCGGCGGGTCGACGCCAAGCAGTTCGCAGGCATAAGCGATTACCTCGTCGGGTGGCGCCGGTTCGTCGTCGGCCAGGTTGTAGGCCGCCCCCGGGTTCGGTTGCTCGATGGACGCCAGCAGTGTTTGGACGATGTCATCCAGTTGGATGCGGCCGAATACCTGCCCTGGCCGGTGAATACGCCGCGCGCGCCCCTGGCGTACGGTCTCCAGCGCGTTGCGGCCCGGCCCGTAAATGCCGGCCAGCCGGAAAATATGGACCGGGATGCCATGCTCCCTCCACAGGTCAAGCCAGGCATCCTCGGCCATGACCCTGCGCCGGCCGCGCTCCGAGGCAGGGATGCGCTCGGAAGATTCGTCCACCTCGCCGCCCTGCCTGTCGCCATATACACCGGTCGTCGATAGATATCCGGCCCATTGCAGACCATCCATAGCGGCTATGTCGGTGCCATGCAGCGCGATAACCGGATCGCCCGCCTCGCCGGGCGGCACGGAGGACATCAAGTGCGTCGTCCCGGCCAAGGCCTTCGCGAAATTTCCCAGCGGCAGGTCCTCGTCGAACGGGGAAATTTCCCAGCCCTGGCCAGCCATGGCCTGGCGCGCATTCGCATCGCGGGACGTCCCGGCAATAAGCCATCCGGCGGATGCCAGGCGGCGCGCCAGCGCCTGCGCGGTGTAACCCATTCCGAAGCAAAACAACTTGTTTTTCATGGCTCTACCATCTTTACCGAATATTTACGGCGTATGTAAAATATTATGATCATCTATATTCTTTAGTATGGGCCTCAAGGTCCGATAATCAGGGTTATACGGACCGAAAAAACAAAATCTATCGGACACAGACAGTTAATGGGGACTCATAATGTTGGATATAATCTACCTCGGACTCGGCATCGTTGCTCTGATCGTTTTGAACACGGTTTACATCGGATGGCGCGGTAGCCAGTTGCGCAAGGCGGAAGCCAAACGAAACAATCCATTAGGCAGCCAATAACTCTGGCTGCCCGGCTGGTCTGGGGGGCGGGAACTCCAGGCTCAATTGGCTCCGACGCAATCCTGTCGCTCCCAAAAACGATTGCCGGATAACCGGCCCTCCGGACTACCTTGCCTCGTCGTCGGCGGCCTGCTGGTTTCGTGCCGCGCGGTGGTGAGCCTCGGCGCTTTGCGCCTCGATGAAGATGCGCTTGACCTGCGGATGTTCGGCCTTGATCGCCTGCTCCAGCCCGGTAATGGTGGCCTCCACCTGCTCGGAGGACAGGCCGTCCGCGAAATCCAGACTGAGGTTGGCCAGAATATCCTCCGGGCCCAGATGCATGGTCAGCACCTCGTTGACGGCATCGACGCCTTCCAGCGCCGTGGCGGTCTTGCGAATGCTGACGATGACCGCCGGGCTGGCGGCCTCGCCGATCAGCAGCCCCTTGCATTCATAGGCCAGCAAGGCCGCCGTGGTGGCCAGGATCACGCCGATGACGATGGAGGCCGCGCCGTCCAGCACCGGCATGTGAAGATACTGGGCCAGCGCGATGCCGATCATCGCCACGACCAGCCCCAGCATGGCGGCCGAATCCTCGAACAGCACGGTGAATTTGGTCGGATCCTTGCTGTGGCGTATTTCCGCCATCCATCCGCGCTTGCCCTTGCCCTTGCGAAATTCCTGCAAAGCGACAAACCACGAGGCGCCCTCAAAGAGAATCGCCAGGCTGAGCACGATATAGTTCACATAGGGGCTGGCGACTTCATGCGGCTCCATGACCCTCTTCAGGCCCTCGTAGAAGGAAATGCCGGCGCCCAGCCCGAAAATCAGGATCGCCACGATGAAGGCCCAGAAATACTCCTCCATGCCGTAACCGAAGGGATGATGCCTGTCCGCCGGCCTTTTCGAACGTTTAAGTCCGTATAGCAGCAGCCACTGGTTCCCCGTGTCGACCAGCGAATGAACCGCCTCGCTGAGCATTGCCGACGAACCCGTATAGGCGCTCGCCCCGAACTTGGTTACCGCGATCAGGGAGTTCCCGACCAGAGCCGCGTAGATAGCCCTTTTCGATCCGCCAGATGCCATTAGAAATCCAGATCCGCATAATGTTTGGGGGGTGGGCAGCCCGGGATGCTGTCGGCCAGCAGCGGCCGGAAGGCAGGCCGGGACTTCACCTTCATGTACCACTCCTTGGCCGCCTCATGGTCGTCCCAGGGCACGTCCCCGAGATAATCCACCGCCGACAGATGCGCGGCGGCGGCGATGTCCGCCAGCGAAAACTCGTCGCCCGCCAGCCAGTTGCGGCGCTCCATCAGCCAGCCGATGTAATCCAGGTGATGGTGGATGTTGGCATGGCCGGCGCGAATCGCAGACGAGTTCGGTTCGCCCATGCCCAGGAAACGTTTCATGATCTTTTCTTCGACCAGATTGTCCGTGACTTCCCGCCCGAACTTTTCGTCGAACCAGGCGACGAGACGGCGCACTTCCGCTCGGCCTCCCGGGTCGGCGCCGATCAGCGGCGGGTCGGGGTAGACTTCCTCGATATATTCGACGATCGCATTATGCGCAGCGATAACCCTGCCGTCGGGTTCGACCAGCACGGGCACCGATCCCGCCGGATTCACCGCCAGGAATTCCGGCCGCCGGTCCCAGACCTTCTCGACCTTCATTTCGAAGTCGAGGGACTTGGTCGCCAACAGAAGGCGGACCTTGCGGCATTGCGGCGACAGCCAGAGATGAAAAAGTGTGCGCATGGGCCACGGTTATATCCGCAACCACGGCCCGCGCGCCACCGGTAAGTTATCTCCGGATCGGCCCGGTCAGGCTGTCTTCGCGGTGTCGCTTGCCGCCGAGACGGGATGTTCCAGCCGGTTCAGCATTTCCTTCGGCACGACCTGCCAGAAATTCCCCTTTTCGGTGTCCCAGTTCCGCAAGATGCGGTCGGCCCAGCGCGACTGGGTCTCTTCGACATGGCGTTCGACAAGGGCCCGGCACTGCTCTTCCCAGTGGCCGGCCTCGATGCGCTGCCAGACCACGGAGTCCGGATTGACGCGGATTTCGAAATCCTCCCGTGCGTCGTAGACGAAGGCCATGCCGCCCGTCATGCCGGCCGCGAAATTGTCGCCCACCGGCCCCAGGATCACGGCCGTGCCGGCGGTCATATATTCGCAGCCGTTGGAACCGCAGCCCTCGACCACCGTGACGGCGCCGGAATTGCGCACGGCGAAACGTTCGCCCGCCTGCCCGGCGGCGAACAGGCTGCCGGCCGTAGCGCCATACAGCACGGTGTTACCGATGATGGTGTTTTCGTTGGAAACCAGCGGGCTGGACACCGTTGGCCGCACCACGATCTCGCCGCCCGACAGGCCCTTACCGACATAGTCGTTGGCGTCGCCGAAGACCACCAGC
>DAOVHN010000586.1 GCA_030671915.1 Pseudomonadota bacterium | reverse complement strand
CGCGGTATGCCATGCCGGGACGGTGGATCTGGGCGAGGCCATGCTGAAATCCGGCTGGGCCGTCGCCGACCGCACGGTCACCCTGGCCGACGTCCCCGGCGGCGACAGCGAACGAGCCAAACGCGCCGAGGCTTACCATGAGGCCGAGGCCCAGGCCCGCGCCGCGCGCCGGGGCCGCTGGGCGAAGATGCCCTGAGCAGAGGACAGGTATCAGGTATCAGGTATCGGAAACCTGGCGCCGAACCCCTTCACTGATCCTTCAAACTGTGGATATAGGCGATGACGTCGTCGATTTCGGCGTGGGTGAGGATCAGGCCGGGCATGTTGGTGTGCGGCGTGACCAGGAACACGCGCAGCGCCAGCACGGTCATCGCCGGGTCGTCGGCGAGGTTCTGGAAGGCCGGCGGGTCGGGCAGTTTCCCCTCGCGCTCGCCCGGTTCGATCTCATGGCATTCCACACAGGCCTCGAGCGCCAGCGCCCGCCCCGGCACCGGGTCGCCCGGCAGCTCCCGCGCCCCGGCGGCGGCGATACCGGCCAGCCCCGCAAGGCCGCCGGCAAGAATAGCGAATAAGCATTTTCCCATGGACGGGATTCTGCCAGCCTGCACGCCCATGTCAAGGGCGGGCGGCGCGCCGTCATTATCGAAGCCGGCGATCCCGGGCTGGCGTGGGCGATGTAGTTTTGTGCAGGTTCGGGCGCCGGGGCAAGGGGGCGTTCCGGCCCCCGGATCAGGGTTTCCGCGGCCGATTCACGCCCCGCCGGGCAAAAGAAGAAGATCACAGGCAGGAAAGATACAGGTTGGATGTATGCGCGGTGTAGGAAAGATGCATGAAAAGGCAATGCAAGGAGAAGTGGACAGGTATGGAAAGGGTAGGGGAAAAAACCCCGACCCGAAGGGGAGGCAAGCGCGCCCGCGCGTCCGAGCCTGTGCGAAGAGCCAAGCGGGCGGATGCCCGCGCCCGGCGGGCTTGGGGTTGGTTCGGTCCGGCCAAGCCAACCATCCGAACGGGGCGAACAAGAAAACCGACCCGAAGGGTAGGCAAGCGCGACCGCGCGTCCGAGCCTGCCTCATCCTTGTCTGTCGCGGATGTGGGATAGAGGATAGAGACGGGCGGGAGACCGTCTCATCCTTGGTCCCCGAAGACCGTGGCTCAGCGAGGATCCCCGCCCGTCGTTGCCGTCTTGAACCCGTACAGTTGCCTGGGCCGGCAGAACCGAGCCCGCATGACAAGGAAGGGTCCGATGAAAGTTATAGCACAAGTCGTCGCCGGTCTCGATGTCTCCAAACATGGCGTGGATGCCTGCGTGATCTCCGGTGAAGTTGTCTCGACGATGAAACATGGCTGCATGGACGAACTGGCGCGCGATCTCGCCCGTCGCGGCGTCGGTCTGGCGGTGCTGGAGCCGACCGGCGGCTACGAGCGTCCGGTGGTCGCGGCGCTGGAGGAGGCCGGCATCGCCTTCGCCGTCGTCAATGCCCGCCACATCCGCCACTTCGCCCGCGCCGCCGGCATGCTGGCCAAGACCGACCGCCTGGATGCGCGGGTGCTTGGCGAATACGCGCGGCGCATGACGCCCGAGAGCCGGCCGCGCCGGGACGCCGTGCGCCAGCATCTGTGCGCCCTGGTCCGCCGGCGCCGCCAGTTGGTGGACATGCGCAAGGCCGAATTGACCCGCCGTCAACAGGCCGACGGCCAGGACATCGTGGATGGTATCGAGTTCTGCATCGCCTTCCTCGCGGACCAGATCAAGACCATCGAGGCCAATATCGCCGACCTCATCGAAGGCGATGCAGAGCTCGCCAATACCGAAAAACTGATGCGATCCATGCCCGGTATCGGCCCCGTCGCCGCCGCGTCCCTGCTCGCCGAATTGCCCGAACTCGGCCAACTCACCCGACGCAAGATCGCCGCCCTCGTCGGCCTCGCCCCACACGCCCGCGATAGCGGCGCCTTCAGGGGGCGCAGAACCATCTGGGGCGGGCGAGCCGATCTGCGAAACACCCTGCATATGGGCGTCATCGCCGCCATCCGACGCGATAACCCCATCCAGAATGCCTATCGCCACCTGCGCGGCAACGGAAAACCCCACAAGCTCGCGACTACCGCCGTGCTGAGGAAAATGATCGTACAGCTCAACGCAATGATCCGAAACCAATGTCCCTACAAACACACAACCGCACAACACAGTTGCTGAGCCTGTCGAAGGACGCGCCGCCGTGTTCGGATGGTTGGCTTGGCCGGACCGAACCAACCCCAAGCCCGTCGGATCAATAGATCCGTCACCCGCTCCCGGGGGGTTTTTCTTTATT
>DAOVHN010000057.1 GCA_030671915.1 Pseudomonadota bacterium | reverse complement strand
TCGTCACCGAAATTGGAACACCCACCGACCTATAGCCGATTTTCCGTAAGGGCGCTTCCGATCGATGCCGTTGAAGCAGAGTTGGGCCCAGCAAACAACGCTGAACCTGTCGGGTTTGTTCGGGTCTCGCCTCAGCGGAACAGCGCGATCGGTATCTTGCAGGAGCGGATCATGCCGGTGGTGGTGGAGCCGATGATCAGGCTGCGGACGCGGGAGTGGCCATAGGCGCCCATGACCAGGAGGTCGATCGCTTCGGATTCGACGGCATGAGAGATCACTGTCTCGGGCTGGCCCTGTACGATGCTGGCCTCGACCGCGTAACCCGCGCCCTCCAGTGTTGCCCGTGCATCGGCCAGCCGCTTTCGGGTCTCGTCCGTATCCGGACCGACGGTCAGAAGGCGGCACTGCAATCCAGCGAAGAGCGCGCTGCCGGCGACATGGTCGATCGCCTTCATGCTGCTGGCGCCGCCATCATAGGCGATCAAAAAGCGTTCGATCGGTTTGAAGGTGCGCGAGGCAACCAGAACGGGCTTTCGGCCGGCGCGGACAATGCGTTCGAGGTTGGAGCCGAGATGCAGTTTCGCGAAATCGGCGGCCTCGCCGCGCTTGCCGACCACCACCATTTTGGCGTCGGCCTCGAATTCGGCGACCGTCTCGACGATGTCGCCGATCCTCAGCACCGCGGTGACGTCGGCCACGCCCGCGGCCTCGATGCGCGCCTTGGCGTCGTCGAGGATCGCCCGGCCGTATTTCTGGGCGAGCTTTCCCCGCTGCTCGTCCAGCGCGCTAAGCTCTTCCAGAAGCGCCGTGCGCGCGCCCAGCGTTATGGCCCCGCTGAGGTTCGACGGCGCGCCCGAGGTCTCGCGCCGGCCGAGGACATGCAGCAGGTCCACCGAATATCCCGCCCGTTGCGCGATCCAGGCCGCATGGTCGCTGACGCTCTCGGAATAAACGGAGCCGTCCACCAATGCGCATATTTTAGACATTGCTTCTCATCCTCCCTTAATGCCCCATGAGGCGTTCCAGCGCCCCGGGTTTATCATGAATCGCGAGCTGGTCCACGATCGTCTCGCTGGCCTCGTTCAGGCCTACGATTTCCACCTCGGCGCCCTCGCGGCGGAATTTCAGGACGATCATATCGAGCGCGGCCACGCTGGAGATATCCCAGATATGGGCGCGGCCGACATCGATGACGACCCTCTCGAGCGCTTCCTTGAAGTCGAACGAGGCGGTGAAATTCTCCGCCGAGGCGAAGAAAACCTGGCCTTCCACGACGTAGGTTCGCGCCCTGCCATCCGCGGACAAGGTCGATGTGACGCGGAAAATCTTCGCGATTTTCCAGGCGAAGAAGATACCGGACAGCAGCACGCCAGCGAGAACGCCGATCGCGAGATTATGGGTCACCACGACGCAGGCGACGGTCGCGATCATGACAAGCGACGAGCTGCGCGGATGGGTGCGCAGGTTCTTGATCGATGACCAGCTGAAGGTGCCGATCGACACCATGATCATGATGGCGACGAGGGCCGCCATCGGTATCTGCTTCACCTGGTCGCCGAGCACGACGATCATAAACAGGAGAAATACGCCGGCGCTGACGGTGGAAAGCCGGCCGCGGCCGCCCGATTTCACATTGATGATCGACTGGCCGATCATCGCGCAGCCGGCCATGCCACCGATGAAGCCCGTCGCCGTGTTGGCGATGCCCTGGCCGACGCATTCCTGGTTCAGGTTGCTCGGCGTGTCGGTGAGATCTTCCACGATCGACGCCGTCATCAGCGATTCGAGCAAGCCCACCGCCGCGACAGCCGCCGAATAGGGCAGGATGATCAGCAAGGTTTCAAGGGTCAGGGGGATTTGCGGGATGAGAAAGACAGGCAATGTTGACGGCAATTCGCCCATATCCGCCACGGTGCGCAGATCGAAGCCGAAGGCAAGGGTGACAGCCGTCAGGGCAACGATACAAACAAGCGGCGACGGAATGGACTTGGTCACCATCGGAAACAGATAGATGATGGCGAGGCCGGCCGCGACCATGACGTAGGTCAGCCATGGAACGCCGAACAGTTCGGGTAGCTGGGCCATGAAAATGAGAATCGCCAGCGCGTTGACGAAACCCGTCATCACCGAGCGCGACACGAAACGCATGACGTAGCCGAGCCGCAGGAACCCGGCGGCGATCTGCAGCAGCCCGGCGAGGACCGTCGCCGCCAGAAGATATTGCAGGCCGTGGTCGCGGACCAGCGTCACCATCAGCACGGCGGTTGCCGCTGTCGCCGCCGAAATCATGCCTGGTCGGCCACCCGTGATCCCGACAATCACCGCAATCGAAAACGACGCATAGAGCCCGACCTTGGGATCGACTCCGGCTATGATGGAAAAGGCGATGGCTTCGGGAATGAGCGCCAGGGCGACCACGAGTCCGGCGAGGACATCGCCGCGGATGTTGCCGAACCATTGGTCACGGTAGGCAATGAATAAATGCATAAAAAATCCGGTAAAGAATACGAAACCGTTCGGATTCGGGCGATCCGTTCCAAGGCAAGCAAGGATGTCGGTCGAGTTGTCCGGCGGATTAGCTGCCGGAAGAGCCACCCGGAGTTTCCCCGGGTCCAGTCGATTGCGTCTTAGATAGAGCGTTTATCCCGCATTGCAACATAACGTGCAAGCAAACCGCATTTCCGGTTTACACCGATGCCTGCTCGGGCGGCGGCGGAGGACGACGGCATGGGAAAGAAAAAATGGTGCCCGGGGACAGATTCGAACTGCCGACACGGGGATTTTCAATCCCCTGCTCTACCAACTGAGCTACCCGGGCGCCGGGTGTCGCGGGTGCGACGGAGGCCTTACATAATCAAAACGGGGCGTTCTGTCTAGTGGAGTAAATCAGACGGATGGTACCCATGAGACGGTCTTGCGAGTTCACCCGGCAAGGCGCGCGGCGCGCCGCGATGCCGTCGCATCGCAAGTGGCGCGCAACGCGGCCGGTGGGCTCGCAAGACCGCCCAAAGGGTCGCGTTTCCCGCCCCCTCGATGCGTCGGGCGCACTTGACGATGCGCAAGCATCGCCCGCGCACACCCTCCTGCCGAGCAGACGGGAAACGCGATCCCATGGGTACCATCCGTCTGATTCACTCCACTAGCATCCGCGAACAGGAAAATCGCCTTCATTCGTCTTCCTCTCCGTCGGGCGGCCAGCCACCGACGTCGGGGGGCTCGTCGGTGGGGATGCGGTAAACCCCGCCGAGCCAGCGCGAGAGGTCCACGTCGGCGCAGCGCTTCGAACAGAAGGGGGTGTATTTCTCCGCCTCGGGCTTGCCGCAGACGGGGCAGGTCTTCTTGTCGCTCATCGCCTTGGTCCTCCCCATCAGCCCTGCCGGAACTCATAGCCGCCGCGGCCCGGCTCCGCCGCCAGCTCCAGCGCCAGGCCGAGCCTGCGGTTGACCTCCTCCAGCGCCGGGGCCAGCGGGCCTTCCAGCGCCTCGACGATCGCCGGGTCGGCGGCCAGGACGGTCTTTCCGCTCCACGACCGTCGCAGCGCCGCGCGCAGGGCCGCGCAGGCTTGGGCATCGGGCCGCGGTCGCGTGGCGCGCCGCGCCGGGCGGGCGAACAGGGTGGCGAGCGGGTGGCCGGCGCGCTGGCGGGTGATCTCTACCAGCCCGGCCGGCGTCATGCCCAGCACGTCGTTGCGCACCGGGTCGTCGCGCATCTCGCGGCGCAGCAGTTCCACGAGTTGCTTGCGGTGCGCCTTGTTCTTCATCGAGATGAAATCGACCACGATCAGCCCGCCGATATTGCGCAGGCGGATCTGCCGCGCGACCTCGCGCGCCGCCGCCTCGTTGGCCCTTCGAATGGCGTTGTCCGACTGCGCGCGCCCGCCGCTGCCGCCCATATTCACGTCGATCGCGGTCAGTGCCTCGGTCTCCTCGATCACCAGGCTGGCGCCGCCGGGCATTGCAACGCGGGGGGACAGAGCCTCGTCGAGCTGCTCCTCCACGCCGCTCTCCTCAAACAGTGCCGTCTTGCCCTTGTAGAGCTCCAGCGCGGCGGCGAGATCGGGCATGTCGCGGTCCGCCGCCACCTTGACCCGGGAGAAGCTTTTCGGGTCGTCCATGACCACCGGCCCACGCGCCTCTCGCAAAATACGATCTACAAGCGCCGGCGCGTCCCGCAGCGCCAATGGGGGTTTCGAGGCGGCGGCTTTCCGCTCGATCTCCTTCCACAGTGCTGTCAGCCTGTCGGTCTCGGCCTTGAGCGTATTCGGGTCCATGGTCGCGGCCAGCGGCCCGGGGGTGATGCCCGATCCTTCCGGCGCGATTTCCTCCAGCAGGGCGGCCAGTTCCGTCCGGTCGCCCTCCCATTTTCCGCGCGGCCAGTGGATGCCGGGTCGCATCGCATCCAGCGCCAGATAGCGCCCCGGCAGCTCCGGGTTCACGGTCAGCACCGCGCCCTTGCCGCCGCCGGCGGCGCGAATCACCTGGACGATCAACGCCTGTCCCTCGGTCACGGTCTTCGCCTTGCCAAGGAAACCCGGTTCCTTGTCCCCAAACTCAATGAAGGCCGCGCCAATGCCCTTTTCGACCCGCGTCACCCGACCGAGGTGGATGGAGCCGACGATCTCGCGCTCGCCCATGCGCTCCACCTGCATCTCGATCAGCCGGTCCTGCCCGTCGACCAGGGCGGCGCGCGTCTCGCCGGGGGAAAACTCGATCAGCCATGCCGCCTCGCGTCTCATGCGGCGACCCCCGCACTGCGCAGCAGTTGCGCCGTCTCATACAGCGCCAGCCCCACAACGTTCGACCAGGACCCCTCGATCCAGGGGATCAGCGCCGCCGCGCGGCCCTGGATGGCGTAGCCGCCGGCCTTGTCCTCCCATTCGCCGCAAGCGATGTAGGCCTCGATCTCACCTCGCTCCAGCCGTTTGAATTTTACCGATGTCGTGACCAGACGGCGCCATTCGGTGCCGTCCGCGCCGATTACCGCGACCCCGCCGATCACCTTGTGCCGGCGGCCCGACAGCATCGCCAGGCAGCGCCGCGCCGTCGCCTCGTCCTCCGCCTTGGGCAGGATGCGCCGGCCCAGCGCCACCACCGTGTCGGCCGCCAGGATCACTGAATCCGGATGGCGCGCCCGCACCGCCGCCGCCTTCTCACTGGCTAGCCGCGCCGCATGTTTCGCCGGCAATTCGGCCTTGCCCGGGGTTTCGTCGACCGCCGCCGGATCGATTTCGTCCGGCGCAATACCGATCCCGGCCAGCAGGTCCAGCCGCCTCGGCGAGGCGGAGGCGAGCACGAAGCGCGGTCGTGAGGCAAGGGTCATCAGGAATATCCCGGCAGTGGCCACCCCTTCGGCGGCAGGCCTTTTCTGACGCCCCGGCGGCCCGCGGTCAAGTGCACAGCCGCGGCGAGGTGGGGGTGCCCCTTGCAACTTCCCCGATTCATGTTGGTGAACCGTTAAAGTTAATTTTTTCGAGTCAACCGCTTGACATTCAACGCGATAGGGACGATGTTAGTACTCGTAAGGTCGGATGATTTGCGCTCTCTAGGATGTGCCCCCGAAGGAGCTACTGGACGAACCCCTCCGTCCGGTTTGATCCAAGCTGCAAGGCGAAAGATCGACAGATCGACCGAGCCCAAGGCACCCGAATAATTGGATGTTTTGGGACCTTTCTTCATGTACCTCCGAGGATGGCCGGCTCGCAAGAGCCGGTCATTCTTTTACTGCGTGGTGCGGACTGGCGGTTTCTGAGGGTGGGGTGAGCCAATCCCATTCCCTCCATTTATTCCTCATCCTGGAGACCTTTGCGCGAAGCACAAGGTTGTCATTGCGAGGCGCGAAGCGCCGCGGCAATCCAGAAGGGCGGGGAGGCTGGGTGCGGCGGCCGAGTGGCTGCATCCTTCGACAGGCTCCGGATGAGGAAGCGTGGGCGCAGAGAACCAAGTCAGTGTTTCTCCGTCTCCGTGGTCCTTCTCCTGGTCACGCCCGCCCTTCAATCCAGCGGGATGTCGCCATCGGCCAGATGCTTGTTGCTCTGGTAGACCTCCGACAACCCCGCATAGGTATCGTTTAGATTCTCCACGCGCTGGGCGAGGCGTGCCTGGTCCGGCTCTTTGAGGCCGTCGATCGCCTGCACGATATTGTTGCTCTTCCAGTATTGGTTCTCCGCCGTGTAGCCGCCGGGCTCCAGCCCGAACACCTCCTTCAGGATTCGCAGATCATGCGGGATGTTGAAGGAATCCCGGGAGTCTTCGTGGCTGAACAGGTACCAGAAATTATCGTACCCGCCCCAGGTGATAGCCGACAGACATAAGGAGCAGGGCTCGTGCGTCGCCAGGAAGATGCAATCGGCCGGCTTCGGCCGGGTCTCGCGCGGCAGCTCGTAAAACCGCTTCAATGCATGGATTTCGCCATGCCACAGCGGGTTTTCGGTTTCGTTGTTGGTCTCCGCGACCACCGTCGACCAGTCCGCCTTGCGCAGGATCGCCGCCCCGAACAACTTGTTTCCCCGCGCCACGCCCCTGGCCGTCTTAGGCGCGATCTCAAGTTCGACGACATCGAGCAGGCGATCAATCAATGCCGAATCTTTCATTTATTCTCTCCTCACACGCTCGCCATGCCGCCCGCCACGGGGAAGCGTTCGATGATGCGTTTCATCAACTGGTCGCGGACCTGGCGGTAGGCCTCCAGGCGCGCCTCGCGGTTGCCTTCGACGATCGAGGGGTCGAAAGTGTGCCAGAACTCCACCTCGCAGGCCATGGTGCGGGTCATTTCGACGGCGCTGTGCTGTGCTTCGGGCGAGAGTGTGACGATGACGTCGAACGAGCTGTCCTCCAGTTCGTCGAAGCGTTTGGACCGGTGGTTTTCGATGGAAATGCCGATCTCCTCCATCACTTCCGCCGCGAAGCGGTCCAGATCGCCGGCGCGCACGCCCACGGAATCGACGAAAACGCGCCGGCCGTGCAGATGCTTCATAATTGCCTCCGCCATCGGCGAGCGCAGCGAATTCTGGCTACAGGCGAACAGGACGGCGCTGGGCAGGTCCCTATCCACGGATATGCAAGACGCAGATCAGCGTAAACAGTCGGCGGGCGGTGTCCTGGTCCATGTCGATTTTGTCGCGCAGGCGCTCGCTCAGCATGTCCGAGCCGTCGTTGTGCAGGCCGCGCCGCGCCATGTCGATGGTCTCGATCTGCGAGGGCGATAGCCGCTTGATGGCGTCGAAATAGCTTTCGCAGATGTGGAAATAATCCTTCACGATGCGCCGGAAGGGCGTCACCGACAGGGTTACGCGCTCCACCGGGGCGCCGTTCTCGGCATGAATGTCCAGGACCAGCCGCTGGCGGTCCTCGATGCCGAGTTTCAGGTCGTAGGGGCCGCCGTCATGGCCGACGGGCGCGAAGCGGTTTTCCTCCAGGATGTCGAAGATCGCCACGGCGCGCTCATGCTCGATCTCCGGACTGCGACGCAGCACCGTCTTTTCATCGAGGTCGAGCGAGACGATCCTGGGGTCGCTCATCACTCACCGCCTTGGACTCAGTCGGATCGCCACCGAGGCCGCATGGGCGTCCAGCCCTTCCGTTTCGGCCAGGGTTACCGCCGCAGGCCCGATGCGGGACAGGCTGTCGGCGTCGCAGGCCACCGTGGTGGTGCGCTTCATGAAGTCCAGCACGCCGAGGCCGGAAGAAAAGCGCGCGCTGCGCGCAGTCGGCAGGACATGATTCGGCCCGGCCACGTAATCGCCGATGGCCTCCGGTGTATAGCGGCCGAGGAAGATCGCCCCGGCATTTCGCACCCTGGTCGCCAGCGACTCCGGGTCGGCCACGGCCAGTTCCAGATGCTCCGGTGCGATGCGGTCGACCAGCGGCACGGCGTCGGCCAGCGCGTCCACCAGGATGACGGCCCCGAAATCCTTCCAGCTCTTGCCGGCGATGGCGGCGCGCGGCAGGGTCTTCAGGTGGCCCTCGACGGCGCGCTCTACCTGGGCCGCGAATTCCGCGTCGTCGGTGATCAGGATCGACTGGGCGGATTCGTCGTGTTCGGCCTGGGACAGCAGATCCATGGCGATCCAGCCGGCGTCGTTTTCCGCGTCCGCCACCACCAGGATTTCCGACGGCCCGGCGATCATGTCGATGCCGACGATGCCGAAGACCTGGCGTTTGGCCGCCGCCACCCAGGCGTTGCCCGGCCCCACAACCTTGTCCACCGGGGCGATCGAGTCGGTGCCGTGGGCCAGCGCTGCCACCGCCTGCGCCCCGCCGATGCGGTAAATTTCGGTAACTCCGGCCAGATGGGCCGCCGCCAGCACTAGCGGGTTCACCACGCCGTCCGGGGTCGGGACCACCATGACGCGGCGCTGCACGCCCGCGACCCGCGCGGGAATCGCGTTCATCAGCACCGAGCTGGGATAGGCCGCCGTGCCGCCCGGCACATAGAGGCCGGCCGCGCCCACCGGCGTCCAGCGCTGGCCAAGCTTGACCCCGGTCTCGTCGGTATAGGCGAGGTCGGCGGGCTTCTGTTTTTCGTGGAAGGACTGGATGCGGTCAGCCGCCACGTCCAGCGCCGCCAGCGTGTCCTTGCCGCAGGCCGCGACTGCCGCCTCGATCTCGGCCGCCGTGAAGTGCATGGTCTCGGGCGTCAGCTTCATCCGGTCGAAACGTTCGGTATATTCGATGACGGCCTCGTCGCCGCGCGCTTGCACGTCCGCCAGGATCGCCGCCACTGTATCGTTGACGTCGATAGAGACTTCGCGCTTGGCGGCCAGCAACTCGCGGAAATCCACCTCGAAGCCGGCGTCGCGCGCATTCAGCCTACGCGGCATCGGCGACCTCCCGGAATCGGTCTACCCAGCCGCCGACCTGTTCGGGCCGGGTCTTCCACGCGGCACGGTTGACGATCAGCCGGCTGGTGATCTCGGCGATGGTCTCGATCTCGACCAGCCCGTTGTCCTCCATCGTTTTGCCGGTGGACACCAGGTCGACGATGCGGCGGCACAGGCCCAGCCCCGGCGCCAGTTCCATGGCGCCGTTCAGTTTGATGCATTCCGCCTGTACCCCGCGCGCCGCGAAATGCGCCCGCGTGATGGCCGGGTATTTGGTGGCGATGCGGAT
>DAOVHN010000485.1 GCA_030671915.1 Pseudomonadota bacterium | reverse complement strand
GTCGGACCGGCCACTTGTCGAGCCCGACCTGTTCGCCGAGGGCCCGCCGCTGGTCTTTTTCGAAGGCCCGCAAGTCCAGCTTTCCAGGGACGGCCGGTACGCGGTGATTACTCTGCTGGGCATCGGCGCGACTCCCGATGAAATCGTCGCCAGCCCAATGCTCGGCACGCTGGTCACGCCCGACCTGGCCGTGGAACAGTCCTTCGAACCCGATCTCGTGGACGAATTCCCGCCCTTGCCGCCGGAATTCGAAAGGGCATTGAAGCCGTCCGGCGGGTCGCTCTGGGCGATCCTGGGTCTGGCGCTGCTGGGCGGGCTGATCCTCAACCTGATGCCCTGCGTGCTGCCGGTGCTGTCGCTCAAGCTGCTCAGCGTGCTGGGTCATGGCGGGCGCGAGAACACCGATGTGCGGCTGGGTTTCCTGGCCTCGGTCGCCGGCATCGTCACCAGCTTCATGGTGCTCGCCGCCGTGCTGGCCGCCCTAAAGGCCGCCGGCGCATCGATCGGCTGGGGCATCCAGTTCCAGCAGCCGGTGTTCCTGGCCATCATGGTCGTGGTGGTCACGCTTTTCGCCTGCAACCTTTTCGGCCTGTTCGAGATCACCCTGCCGTCGCGACTCAACGATCTGATGGCATTCGACATCGGGCCCAGGCACGACCACCATCATTCGCTGGGCGGGCATTTCCTGACCGGGATTTTCGCGACTCTGCTGGCCACGCCCTGTTCGGCGCCCTTCCTGGGCACGGCCGTCGGCTTCGCCTTCGCCCGCGGCACGGCGGAAATTTTCATGGTGTTCGGGGCGCTGGGGGTCGGCCTGTCGCTGCCCTACCTGTTGGTCGCCGCCTTCCCCGGCATGGCGACAAGGCTGCCGCGGCCGGGCAAATGGATGGCCGGCATGAAGCGCTTCCTCGGCGTCATGCTGGCCGCGACCGGACTGTGGCTGGTGAGCGTAATCGCCGCCGAGGCCGGGATGGAGACCGCGGCCGGGATCGCGATCGCGGCGCTGCTGATCGGCGTGGTGCTGGCGGTTCGCAATATCGAGGGCTCGCGACTCGGCCGGCATGCCGGCAAGGCCGCCGTGTTGCTGGCGGCGGTTATCATCGCCGCGCCCCTGTTTGCGCCGGTCGGAGCCGGTGACGACGCGCGGGCGGTGGACAACAGCGTCTGGCGGCCCTTCGACCAGGCCGAGATCCGCCGCCTCGTGGCCGACGGCAAGACGGTGCTGGTGGACGTGACCGCCGATTGGTGCCTGACCTGCCAGGTCAACAAGGCCGCCGTCCTGAACCGCGATCCGATCGCCGGCCTGCTGGAGAGTGGCGAGGTGGTGGCGATGAAGGCCGACTGGACCCGCCCCAGCCAGGAAATCGCCGACTATCTGGCCAGTTTCGGGCGTTATGGCATCCCCTTTGACGCGGTCTACGGGCCGCGCGCGCCCGGCGGCGTGGTGCTGCCGGAAATTCTGTTGACCGATACGGTCCTCGCCGCCTTCGAGGAAGCCTCCGGCGCGGCAGGGATAGCCGCGAAATAGATAATATTGCGGGCTGGACAAGAACGGCCCCAACGCTATTTTTGGAATGACCGAATGTTTCCGCAAGGCCGGTCGGCCGGCGGCCAGGGCATATATCGAGACATAAACCAGACGAGGCCGGATATGACGATCAAAGTTGGGGACAAGCTGCCAAATACGACCCTGTTCCGCATAGGCGATGACGGGATCGAGCCCTTTGAAGCAGAAAGATATTTCAAGGGACGAAAAGTGGTGGTGTTCGGGTTGCCCGGGGCTTTCACTCCGACCTGCACGGCCCAGCACCTGCCAGGCTACATAAAGCGTGCGGATGCCTTCACGGCGAAGGGGGTCGATGCGGTAGCCTGTTTGTCGGTGAACGATGCCTGGGTGATGAAGGCCTGGGCCAAGGACCAGGGTGCCGCCGGCAAGGTGGAGATGCTTGCTGATGGTAACGCTGAACTTACCCGCGCGATCGGCCTGGACGCGGATATGTCGGCACGCGGCTATGGCATTCGGTGCCGGCGCTTCGCCATGATCGTCGATGACGGCGTCGTTCAGGCCATCGCGATAGAGGAAGGCCCGGTCCTCGACGTATCGGCGGCGGAAAAGATGCTGGATGCCGTCTGAAATCGACTCATCGGTCTTTTCGAAATCGACAGGGCGGCGGGGAAATCCGCCGCCTTTGTCGATTGCCTGTTACTCGCGGAAACGGTCCGTCGCCTCGATCAGTTCGTGAAGGATGCCGGGCTCCGAGAAAGCGTGGCCGGCGTCGGGGACGAGGCGGAAATCGGCTTCCGGCCAAGCCTTGTGCAGGTCCCAGGCCGAGGTTACGGGCGTCGCCATGTCGTAGCGGCCCTGCACGATGACGCCGGGGATATGGCGGACACGGTCGATATTGTCCAGTAGCCAGCCGTCACTCTCCATAAACCCGCCATTGATGAAGTAGTGGCATTCGATGCGGGCGAAGGCCTCGGCGAAGCGCTCATTGCCGAAACCGGCGACGCGCCCGGGATCGGGCAGCAGGGATATCGTGGCGCCCTCCCACATGCTCCAGGCGCGCGCCGCCTCGATCCGCGCGTCGCGGTTATCGCCGGTCAGGCGCTTGTAATAGGCGGCGATCATGTCGCCGCGCTCTTGCCTGGGGATCGGCGCGCTGAATTTTTCCCATTCGTCGGGGAAAATTGCCGCCGCGCCGCCGCCGTAATACCAGTCCAGTTCCTTGCGGCGCAGCAGGAAGATGCCGCGCAGCACCAGTTCGGTGACGCGCTCGGGGTGTGTCTCCGCATAGGCCAGCGTCAGGGTGCTGCCCCACGAGCCGCCGAATACCTGCCAGCGCTCGACGCCGAGATGCTCGCGGAGGC
>DAOVHN010000629.1 GCA_030671915.1 Pseudomonadota bacterium | reverse complement strand
CGGTAGGTCACGGGACGGTCGTAGCCGTCAACGGTCATCTCATTTTTGTAGACGCCCGCCGGCAGTTTCGCGATCTCCCTGGTCATGGCCGCGCGCGAGGTCTCGATAATGCGGTCGCCGATGCCTTCCACGTCGTTCATGCCGAATTCGTCCATCAGCGAAACCAGCCTACGCCCCCCAACCGCGTTGCAGGCGGCAAGCGAATAGAGGTCGCCGACCACCTGGACCGGCTCACGCACATTGGCGCGCACGATTTCCAGCACGGTCTCGTTCGCCTCACCGCGCTTGAACAGCGGCAGGATGGGAATGCACAGCCCTTCCTCGTAGACCTGCCCCGCGTCCGGCCCGAAACCGGCGCCACCGATATCGACCACATGCACCGTCGAGGCGAACAGCGCCACCGGCTTGCCGCCCCGGAAGGCCGGCGTCACCACGGTGAAATCATACAGATGGCCGGTTCCCATCCAGGGATCGTTGGTCAGGTAAACATCCCCTTCCTCCATGGTTTCGGCCGGGTATTTTTCCAGGAAGAAATTGACCGAGGCCGCCATCGCGTTGACATGGCCCGGGGTGCCGGTCACCGCCTGGGCCAGCATCCGTCCTTGCAGGTCGAACATGCCGGCCGACAGGTCGCCCGCCTCGCGCACCGTGGTGGAGAAGGCGGTGCGGATCAGCGCCTGCGCCTGTTCCTCGACGATGGCGATCAGCCGGTCCCAGATCACCTGGTCGCGGATACCGCTGGCCGTCGCGCCCGCCGCCGGCCGCGCGCCGGCCGCGCCACGCTCCAGCACCAGGTCGCCGCGCTCGTTGACGGCGAGACTGAATCCGCCGGGTACGATGGTGGTCGTTTGATCCTCGCCGATCGCCGCCGGGCCCTCTATCGCGTCGCCCGTGCCCAGCGCGGCCCGCTGGTAGAGCGCCGCCTCGAGAGGTTCGCCCGTCCCCGGGAAATGGATATTACGGACGCCGGTTGGCCCCCTCCCCAACCCCTCCCCCGTGAGCGGGAGAGGGGCTTTCTCGTCGCCTGCCCCGGTTAAGCCTTCTCCCGCCTGGGCGGGGGAGGGGGTGGGGCTTGCGGCCGTAGGCCGTTCCGCCGACACGGTCGCCGACCAGGTCAGCACCTCGATGTCCAGCCCCGGCACGGTGCGCCCGTACTGGCGCTCGTACTCGCGCTCGAAGGCGTCGCGGATCGACTCGTCGGCGCCCGGCGCGAATTCCCATTCCGGCAACGCCACCTTGATCTCATGCCCCTGGCCGACATAGCGGGCGTAGGCGAAGCGGGCTTCCCGCAACGCCGCTTCGGCCGCGCCCAGCCGCACCACGGCGACCGCCTCCTCGCGCATGTCGTGGAACAGTTCGTTGACCACGCCGGCGTCGAAATCCGACAGCCGCATATAGCGGCTGCGCACCACCTCGTATGCGATCGGCGCCAGCAGCATGCCGACCGCCGAGCCGACGCCCGCATTGGCCGGCACGATCACGCGGTCGATGCCCAGCTTTTCGGCCAGGCGCGCGGCATGCAGCGGCGCCGCGCCGCCAAACGCGATCATCGCCCGCCCCGCGACCTCCGTACCGCGCTCCACCGCATGAACCCGCGTGGCCGAGACCATGTTCTCGTCGACGATCTCGATCACGCCTTCGGCCGCCGCGATTGCGTCCAGGTCCATGGGCTTGCCCACATGGGCCAGCAGCGCCGCGCGCGCGGCCTCGTCATCCAGCGTCATCGTCCCGCCGGCAAAGCCGTGCCCGTCGATCCGGCCCATCGCCAGGTTGGCGTCGGTCACGGTGGGGCGCGCGCCGCCCAGCCCGTAGCAGGCCGGCCCCGGCTCCGCGCCGGCGCTGTGCGGCCCCACCTGGATGCGGCCCAGCGCGTCCACCGCGGCGATCGACCCGCCGCCGGCGCCGATCTCCACCATCTCGACGACGGGGATTTTTACCGGCATGCCGCTGCCCTTCATGAAGCGGTGGGCGCGGTCTACCTCGAAGCTGCGGCTGAGCATCGGCTCGCCATCGTCGATCAGGCAGATCTTGGCGGTGGTGCCGCCCATATCGAAGCTGACGACCCG
>DAOVHN010000267.1 GCA_030671915.1 Pseudomonadota bacterium | reverse complement strand
GCCCCCGTGAAAATAATACCGTTGCCCACCGTCCGGTCATGCTGACGGAAGTGCTGGCCGTGCTGTCCCCGCGCGATGGAAGGGTTTATGTGGACGGCACCTTCGGCGCCGGCGGCTACAGCCGGGCGATTCTCGACGCGGCGGATTGCGTTGTCTGGGCCATCGACCGCGACCCGGACGCCATCCGCCGCGGAGAGGATATGGCGGCGGAATATCCGGGCAGACTTAATCTGATCCATGGCTGTTTCGGCGAGATGGACCGGCTGCTGGCCGACCGCGGCGTGACGCTGGTGGACGGCATCGCGCTGGATATCGGCGTGTCCTCGCCGCAGCTGGACGAGGCGGAACGGGGTTTTTCGTTCCGCGCCGACGGGCCGCTGGACATGCGCATGGGCGCCGAGGGGCCAACCGCGGCCGACGTCGTGAACGAGCTGGACGAAACCACGCTGGCCGACATCATCTGGCGGCTGGGCGAAGAGCGCAAGTCGCGGCGCGTCGCGCACGCCATCGTCGAGGCGCGCAAGGAAGCCCCGATCACCCGCACCCTGACCCTGGCCAGGATCGTACGCCGCGCGGTGCCGAAATCGCGCGACGGGATCGACCCGGCGACCCGGACCTTCCAGGCGCTGCGCATCCATGTAAACGACGAACTGGGCGAACTCGACCGCGCCCTGGCCGCCGCCGAGCGCCTGCTCAGCCCCGGCGGCCGGCTGGCCGTGGTCGCGTTCCATTCCCTGGAAGACAGGCGCGTCAAGGCCTTCCTCCGCTCCCGCGCGGGATCCTCCCCCCGCGTTTCGCGCCACCTGCCCGTGGCGCAGGAGGAAGGCCGCGCGCCGACCTTTACCTTGATAAAGACCGGCGCCATCAAGCCGGGGGCGGAAGAAACCGCCGCCAATCCCCGGGCCCGTTCGGCCCGGCTGCGCGGCGCCGAGCGGACGCAAGCACCGGCCTGGCCGGCGGAGCGGGCCGCATGAAAAGCATAATGATGTCCATCTGGCTATTGGGGGCCGCCATTACCGGCATCGGCCTCTACGGCATCGCCTACGAAGTGGAGCAGATGGAAAAGGAATTGGCCGCGCTTGAGCGGGAAATCATTGAAGAACGGGAAACCATCCATGTACTGGAGGCAGAATGGACCTATCTGGCGCGGCCGGAGCGGATCGAGGACCTGTCGAGGCAGTTCCTGCCCCGCATGCAGGGCCTCACGGCAGAGCGAATCGGAGGGTATGACGACCTCCCGTTCCGGCCATTGCCGGACATCCTTGACGTGCTGCAGCCCGAAAAACTGGCGGCGACGGCCAACCTGCAGGTGACGCAATGAACGGGCGCGCCTACAGGGACCTGTTCCCCGGCCGCGGCTTGCGGCGCGGGCGGGGCACCTATATGCCGCCGCGCATGGACGATGATATGCGCCGCTTCATGGAAATGGGCCGCGCACGGATTCTGGTGGCCGGGATTTTCATGGCGCTGATCTTCACTGTCGTCGGCGGGCGGCTGACCCAATTGGCGGTCCGCGGCGAATCGGGCGACCGGCCCATCGCCATCGCGGCCGAGCGCGACGAGCCGCGTCCGCGCGCCAATATCGTCGACCGCAACGGCGAGATTCTGGCGACCGACCTGGAGACCGCCTCGCTGTACGCCAATCCGCGGCGCCTGCTGGACGCGGAAAAGGCGGCGCGGGCGCTGGTCGAGGTCCTGCCCGACCTGGAATACAAGGCGACGCTGAAGAAGCTTAAGTCCGACCGCGGCTTCGTGTGGCTGCGCAGGCATCTGACGCCGCGCCAGCAATGGGCGCTGCTGGAGCGTGGCATCCCCGGCCTGGATTTCATCGACGAATATACCCGGGTCTATCCGCAAGGCCCCCTGATGCCGCATCTGCTGGGCTATGTGGACAGCGACAATCGCGGCATCGCCGGGCTGGAAAAACGGTTCGAGGCGCACCTCGCGAAAGGCGACGGGCCACTGCGCCTGACCATCGACATGCGGGTGCAGCATCTGATGCGCGAGGAGCTGGGCGCGGCGATGCGGGAATTCCGGGCCAAGGCGGCGGCCGGCATCGTGATGGATGCGCGGAACGGCGAGATCCTGGCGCTGGTGTCGCTGCCGGACTTCGATCCCAACCATCCGGGCAAGGCCGGCGATGGAGAACGCTTCAACCGCGCCACGCTGGGCGTCTACGAACTGGGCTCCACCTTCAAGGTGTTCACCGCCGCGATCGCGCTGGATACCGGGGCGGCGGGCATGAAAAAGCGCTACGACGCGACAAAGCCGCTGCAGGTCTCGCGTTTCATGATTCGCGACTACCACGCCAAGAAACGCTGGCTGACCCTGCCGGAAGTGTTCGTCTATTCGTCCAACATCGGCGCCGCCCTGATGGCACAGGATATCGGCGCCAAGCGGCAACGGGATTATCTGGACAAGCTTGGCATGCTGGACCCGCTGGGGGTGGAACTGCCCGAGACCGGCAAGCCGATCTCGCCCTCGACCTGGCGGCCAGTTAACACAATGACGATCGGTTTCGGCCATGGAATCGCCGTAAGCCCGTTGCATCTGGTTAGCGGCGTGACGGCGGCGGTCAATGGCGGCGTCCTGCACCGGCCGACGATCGTCGCCGGCGAGCATCGCGACGGGGACGGCACGCCGCGCCGCGTATTCAAGGAACGGACATCGAAAGAGATTCGCAAGCTGATGCGGTTGACGGTAGAGAACGGAACCGGGCGCAACGCCGACGCGGCGGGCTATGCGGTCGGCGGCAAGACCGGCACGGCGGAAAAACCCGCGGCCAAGGGATACGAGGGAAAGCGGCTGCTGTCGTCCTTCATCGGCGCCTTCCCGATCAACGAGCCACGCTATGTGGTGTTGGCGCTGCTGGACGAGCCGAAGGGCAACAAGAAGACGCTGGGTTATGCGACCGGCGGCTGGGTGGCCGCGCCGGTGGTGCGCCGGGTCGTGGAGCGTATGGGACCGATGCTGGGCATGCCGCCGGTGGAAGAAGACGCGCCGGGCATGCGCGAACTTGAACTTTATGTAGCGGCGGAGGGACGCAAGCTTGCGTCTTATTGAACTGATCGGCGAGAACGCATATCGGGCCACGCAGGCGGCCGGCGGGATTCCGCCCGACCCGGACGGCGGGCCGGAGATCACGGCCCTGACCGCCGACAGCCGGACCGTGCAGCCGGGCGCGCTCTTCGCGGCGTTGCCCGGCTCGGCGCATGACGGGCGCGATTTTATCCCGACCGCCGTGGCGGCCGGCGCCGTTGCCGTGCTGGCGCCCGAAGGCACGCCCGCCGACGCCGTGCCGGCAGGCGTGGCGCTGATCGCCGACGCAAACCCGCGGCGGCGCCTCGCCCTGATGGCCGCGGCCTTTTACGGCGCCCAGCCGGCGACCATCGCCGCGATCACCGGCACCAACGGCAAGACGTCCGTGGCGACCTTCCTGCGGCAGATCTGGCTGCATCTCGACGAAAAGGCCGCCAGCATGGGGACGCTGGGCGTGTCGTCCGGCGTGCCGGCGCTGGACAGCGGCCCGGCGCTGACCACGGCGGACCCGGTGGCGTTGCACAAAACGCTGGCCGGGCTGGCCGGTCACGATATCGACCATCTGGCGATGGAAGCGTCGAGCCATGGGCTGGACCAGTACCGGCTCGACGGCGTGCACCTGTCCGCAGCCGCGCTGACCAATATTTCGCGCGACCACCTGGATTATCACGGCGGAATAGAAGCCTATCGCACCGCCAAGCTGCGCCTGTTCGAAGAGCTGCTGCCGGAAGGCGCGGTGGCGGTCGCCTGCCACGAAGCACCGGATCAGGAGCGGGTCGCCGCGATCGCCGTGCGGCGCCGACAGAAATTCACGACCTACGGGATCGAGGCCGGCGATATCCATTGCCCACGGGCCACGCTTACCGGCACCGGCTGGCAATTGACCCTGTCGGTCGCCGGCCGGACCATCGACACCGAATTCCCGCTGCCCGCCCGGTTCCAGCTGCTGAACGCGCTTTGTGCGCTGGCGCTCGCCATCGGCTGCGGCGCGGATCCGGAGGCCGCGGCCGCCGCCCTGCCAAGCCTGCAACCGGTGCCGGGCCGGATGGAAGTCGCGGCGCGGCTGACGAACGGCGCGGCGGCGATCGTCGATTTTGCCCATACGCCGGACGCGCTGCGGACCGTTCTGAAGGCACTGCGCCCGTTCGTGACCGGGCGGCTTGTCGTGCTGTTCGGCTGCGGCGGCGACCGCGACGCCGGCAAACGCTCGGTGATGGGCGAGATCGCCGCGCGGTTCGCGGATGATGTCATCGTTACCGACGACAACCCCCGCGGTGAAGACGCGGCGGTAATTCGACGTCAGGTCATCGCGGGCTGCCCCGGCGCGCGGGAGATCGGCGACCGCGCCGAGGCGATCCGCGCCGGCGTCGCCGCGCTGGGGTCGGGCGATGTCCTGGTGGTCGCCGGCAAGGGCCACGAGTCCGGCCAGATCATCGGCGACCGAACCCTGCCCTTCAAGGATTCCGAGGCGGTGCGCGACGCGGTGCGGGCGCGCGGGGAGGACCCGTCATGAGCGCCCTGTG
>DAOVHN010000614.1 GCA_030671915.1 Pseudomonadota bacterium | reverse complement strand
CGCCCAGTCCGATATAAACCTGCTGGCCCAGATCCTTGGTGCCCACAAGCGCCGCGATCACCAGCATCGAGATACCGTACATGATGGTCTGGTTCAGCCCCAGCATCATCTCGGGCAATGCCATCGGAATCTTCACCTGCCATAGCAACTGCCGCCTGTTGCAGCCCATCGCGGTGGCGGCCTCGACGATTTCAGCCGGCAGGCTGCGCAGCGCATGTTCCGAATAGCGGACCGCCGGCACGATGGCATAGGCCATGATCGCCAGCAGCGCGGTGAAGTCGCCGATCTTGAAGATCATCAGGATCGGAATCAGCGGCACGAATTGCGGCATGGTCTGCAGCGTGTCGTTGATCGGACGGATGAAGGCGGAAACCCGGTCGTCATGCGCGGCCCAGATGCCGATGGCCGAGCCGACGGCGAAGGATGCGATTACCGCGATGCCGCATAGATAGACCGACAGCACCGCCAGTTCCCAGATTCCCGTCAACAGCAGATAGGAGAGCCCGATCAGGACGCCCACGGCCAGCCGCGATCCGCCCGTGCTCCAGGCCAGTCCGCCAAAGATCACGAACAGCGCCGGCCAGGGAATGTTGGTCAACCCGAAATAATAGACCATGCCCGCCAGCAGCACCGCCATCGCCGCCTTGACGGACCATGCCCGCGCCGCGAGGAACGCCAGCAGGCATACCAGCAGCGCGTATCCGATTGCGTGGACGGCGCCGGGATCGATTCCCCAGGTCGAGGGCCGCACGGTGTTTTCCAGCCCGATCCGCAGCGGCAGCATGACAAAGAAGAAGCTGATCTGCTTGATGTAATTGATGAGGTCCTTGTACTCGACGACGACATAAAGGATCGCGTCGTTCATCGGCTTGGCCGGAAAGAAGGTCCAGTCCCTGGGATAATCGACCAGGAAGGGCGCGATCTGGACAAGTGCGGCCACCGCCGCAACAAGGAAGCCCACCGCTATCATGTGGGCGTGACGCTGGATGAAGGGCCGCTCGGCGGCGTGCAGGTCAACCTCCCGCAAAGCGAAGCCGCGGCTGACCCGGTCCATGACCATGGCAATCAGTGCGATCACGACGCCGGCCAGCAGGCTTTCGCCGAAGGTAGCCTTGCGGATGGTTGACAGCACCTCCCAGCCGATATCAGCGGTGCCGCCGATGATCGAGGCGATGATCACCATGCTGAGCGCCGCCATGGTGGTCTGGTTGACGCCCAGCAGAATCTGGCGCGAGGCCGACGGCACGCGGACTTGCCAAAACAGTTGGCGTTCGCTGGCCCCCGCCATCAGGCCGGATTCGATAGCTTCGGACGGCACCCGTTCCAGCCCCAGCACCGTATTGCGCACCATCGGCGGGAAGGCATAGAGCAGGCTGGCCACCAGCCCCACCACCGTGCCGAAGCCGAACAGCAGCAGGATCGGGATCAGATACGCGAAAACCGGGACGGTCTGCAGCAGGTCCAGAGACGGCATGACGATGCGCCGGGCTTTCGGTGAACGGAAGGCCAGCACGCCGAACCCGAACCCCACCGCGATGGACAACGGCACCGAGATCGCCACCAGCGCCAGCGTATTCATGCTCTCGTCCCAATAGCCGACGATGAGCATGTAGAACATGCTGGCCGCGGCGAACAGCGCCAGCCGCCAGCCGCCGGCCTTATGCGCTACGATGGTGATAAGTCCAATGGTGATGGGCCAGGGAAGCCCATGCAGTACCCACTGTGTGGCGGCTATCGGCCAACCCAACAGCCAGCCCAGCCCCCTGAAAAACCAGCCGAACCATTCGATGAACCAAGCCATCAAGCCGTTCAGCAGATCGACCAGCGGCAAGACCAGTTCTACCGGCCAGGCGGCCACCCAGGAGACGTTGTCTGCAATAAGCAGGCACAGAAAGGTAAACAGCACCACCCCGGCCCACATAACGGTCTGCCTGTCGCGCAGCAGGGTCACCACACTACCCACCGGCGGCAAGTGCGGCGATCACGCTTTTCGGCGTTACGATGCCGATTACCGCGTCGCCCTCGCCCGTGACCGCGATTCCCGCCTCGTGACTGGCCAGCAAGGGCAATATCTCTTCCAGTTTCGCCTCGCCGCTGACGGCCGGCCGGTCACCGCCGGGACTGGCGGTGGGGTCCATGACATCCGT
>DAOVHN010000527.1 GCA_030671915.1 Pseudomonadota bacterium | reverse complement strand
TCCGCCGAGGAGATCATCGAGGAGGCCCGCAACGGCCGCATGTTCGTGCTGGTCGACGATGAAGATCGCGAAAACGAGGGCGACCTGGTGATCCCGGCGCAGATGGCGACGCCGGATGCGATCAATTTCATGGCGAAATACGGGCGCGGGCTGATCTGCCTGGCCCTGACCGGCGAGCGGATCGAGCGGTTGGGCCTGAACCTGATGGAAAGCCGCAACAGCAGCCGCCTGGAGACCGCCTTCACCACCTCGATCGAGGCCAAGGAGGGGGTGACCACCGGCATATCCGCGTCGGACCGCGCGCACACCGTTTCGGTCGCGATCGATCCCGCACGCGGCGCGGACGACATCCAGACGCCGGGCCATGTGTTCCCGCTGCAGGCCCGCGAGGGCGGCGTAATGGTGCGCACTGGCCATACCGAAGCCGTGGTCGATATTGCCCGCCTGGCCGGGCTGAACCCGTCGGGCGTGATCTGCGAGATCATGAACGATGACGGCAGCATGGCGCGGCGCGACGATCTGATCGCGTTCGCACAGCTGCACGGGCTGAAGATCGGCACCATCGCCGACCTGATCGCCCACCGGCTGCGCCATGACCGGATCATCCAGCGCGGCCAGGAAATGGTGCTGAACAGCCAATATGGCGGGGCGTTCCGCATGTATGTCTATACCAACCGCATCCATCACGCCGAGCATGTGGCGCTGGTCAGGGGCGAGATCTCGCCGGACGAGCCGGTCATGGTGCGCATGCATGCGCTGAGCGTGCTCGACGACGTGCTGGGCTGCGTCGATACGGGCAAGGCCGACGAGCTGCACGCCTCGATGGAGATGATCGGGCGCGAGGGCAGGGGCGTTATCGTGCTGATCCGCGAGCCGCATCCGACCTCGCTGTCGGAGCGCGTCGCCGCCCAGGTCGCCGCCGCGCATGGAGAAGAAGCGCCGGCGGAGGGCCAGCTCCGCGATTACGGCGTGGGCGCGCAAATCCTGCTGGATCTGGGCGTGCGCGAAATGATCCTGTTGTCCAACACGCCGAAAACCATCATCGGCCTGGAAGGCTATGGCCTGTCGGTCGTCGAGCAGCGCCCCATCGAAAAAGCGAAATGAGCGCGAAACGATGAGCGCGCCAGACCGATATTCGCCGGCCGTGGCCCTTTCGATGCGCGGCCTCGCCTCGCCGGGCAGGGATGGAAGTAAAGACAACCACATAGACACAGAGACACAGACGAATAGCGAAAAAATTGAATCTCTGCGTACTCTCTGCGGCCCTCTGCGTCCTCCGCGGTTCGTAATTTTACCGCAGAGAGCGCAGAGGACCGCGGAGGTTCGCAGAGGAATTATTCTCTGTGTCTCCGTGTCTCTGTGGTTGACTTCCGTGGCCGTCCTGAAAAAAGCGGTTGCGGAAAGGGTCTCCGGCACTGCCAGGGCCTTTCTTCGTCATCGCGAGGCCGCAAGGCGGCCGCGGCGATCCAGGAATGCGTGCCTTTCCGTGGCTCTCTGGATTGCTTCGTCGGCCTTCGGCCTCCTCGCAATGACGATGCAGGGGCAGTCTGAAGTGAATTGTTTTCAAAGGGTATCGGTATAATGAGCGGGCCGCATATCATGATCGTGGAGGCGCGCTTCTACGAGGATATCGCCGATGCGCTGTTCGAGGGGGCGACGGCTGCGCTGGAGGATGCCGGCGCCACCCATGAGCGGTTCGAGGTGCCGGGCGCCTTCGAACTTCCCGCGGCGATCGCCTTCGCCCACAAGGCCGACCCCGGCCGTTTCGACGGCTATGTGGCGCTGGGTTGCGTGATCAGGGGCGAGACCACCCATTACGACTATGTCTGCGCGGAAAGCGCCCGCGGGCTGCAGGATCTGGCGGTGCGCGAGAAGCTGGCGATCGGCTATGGCGTGCTGACGGTGGAAAATCACGGCCAGGCCTGGGCCCGCGCCAGCGTGGAACACAAGAACAAGGGCCGCGACGTGGCCAACGCCTGCCTGCATATGATCGGGCTGCGCGACCGTCTGAACCAGAGCGCCAAATGAGCAAATCCCGTTCAGGTTACGCCAAGCGCCGCGCCTCGCGCCTGGCGGCGGTGCAGGCGCTCTACCAGATGGAATTGTCCGGCGCCAGGGCCGACGACGCCATCGCCGACCAGGCCCTGCGGGAACCCGACCCCGAGACCGAGGGAAAGGTGCGGGCGAAGATCGACCAGGTGTTTTTCGGCGAACTGGTGCGCGGGGTGCGTGACCGGCGCGACGATATCGATCGCATGATCGACGGCGCGCTTATGGAAGACTGGGCGATCGCCCGGCTGGATGCCGTGTTGCGGGCGACCCTGCGGGCGGGGGTCTGCGAGTTGCTGACCAAGCCCGAGATCGATGCGCCGGTCATCATCAACGAATATGTCGAGATCGCGAAGAGCTTCTTCGACGGCAGCGAGCCCAAGATAACGAACGGCGTGCTCGACCGGCTGGCGAAGATATTGCGCGGCGGCGACGCGGAAAAAAGCGGCGAAACGGAAAACGGCGGCGACGCGGGAAATGGCGGCGATGCCGGGCAGACGGGGTGAATTCGAACGCATCGCGCAATTTTTCGCGCCGCTGACGGAAGGGTTCTCC
>DAOVHN010000264.1 GCA_030671915.1 Pseudomonadota bacterium | reverse complement strand
TAGCAGCCAGGGCTCTATCACCTGGCCATAGACACCATGCCAAGGCCGGCTCACCCGCCCTTTCTCGATGAGTTCCGGCAGAACCGCCTTGACGAGGTCGATCGGCACCGAAAAGCCGACATTTTCTGCGTCCACCAGCGTCATTGAATTGACCCCGACGACATTGCCGCAGCTGTCGACCAGCGGCCCACCGGACATGCCGGGATTGATCGCCGCATCTGTCTGGATGAGAGGCTGCAGCCAACTTGTCGTCGATTCCAGCAATCGCCTGTTGAGTCCCGAAACGATGCCGCGTGTCACCGTTTGCTCCAGACCGAAGGAATGGCCTATCGCCACAACTTGCTCGCCGATTTCAAGCGCCTCCGAGTTACCCAGTTGCAGCGTGGAAGGCGGATTACCCCATCCCGGAACACGCAACACCGCCAGATCCAGGACGGGGTCGGTCCCGACCACCTCCGCCCGCGTCCCTTCGCCGTCGGCTGTCGAAACGACGATGAGGGTGGCGCCGTGAACCACGTGGGCATTGGTCAGGATATGCCCCTCCCCATCGATCAGGAACCCCGAACCGATGCCACCTCGTGCCCGGCCGGCGACCTTGAAGGGGTTTACCTGCACGGTCGAGATGAAAACCACGCTGGGCGAGATATCCTTAAAGATTTGGGTCAGCGGTTTGACGCATTCGCGTTCGGCAGAGAAAACGGGCGATGTCGCAAGAGCAAGCCCGCAAACGCAGGAAACGGCGACAGCAATGCGAGCGGCCGCCAATGCAGGACTCCGTGTCATGGCTGCTATACTCCATCCGTTCAATCGGGGGATTCAGCCAATTATAAAACCGTTCGGAGACAAAAACCTTGATCTGGGTCACAGCTTGCAAAGGTCGGTGCGAGATGCCCGCCGGCGGCGAGGGAGGTTACGAATGAGACCACGGCATCGCTAGCCTGGTCGAAATCGTCGCCGACCATAGGGGCGAACCATAAGGGCCTATCGCGCGCAAAAAAGGGCGGACCCGCGGGGCCCGCCCTTTTTATTCGGTAACTGGCGTCCGGCTATTTCCTGAAACCCGACAGGGTCTTGCCGATCTGCTTTTCCATCGCTTCGTTGAAACTGTTCATGGCGCTCTGGGTCAGCTTGTACCAGGTTTCTTCGCGCTCGTTCATGGTGGCGTCCTCGGAGACCGATGTTTTCCTGGTGACGCGGATCGACGCCGAGCCCGCGCGCGGGCCGACTGGATCCATCGCCTCGATCGACATCTCGATCGTAACCTCGTAGCTCTGCGCCTGGTCCTTGGTCAAAAGGCCGGTGACACCCGTGGTACGCTCCAGTTCGGTTTCAATGGCGCTGGATTCGATGATGGTGACTGTCACCGAGCCACGCTCGCCGGTCGCACGCAGCCTGTCCTCGGCCCAGCGGCGCGTGGCGCGGCTGGGGGACACCGGGAACAGCTCGCCGACATGGGGCGATTCCAGCGGCTCCTGGTAGGGGGTATTGATAACGATCTCCGCCACATTCAGTTCGATCGGCGGCAGATGGTCGAATGTTATGTCCGGATATTGCGGTTTGCCAGGCGGCTGGCAGGCAACCAACCCCATGGCCATGACGGAAAATACCATAATTGAATAAATACGGCGCATCTCCAGCCCTCCTCGGCAAAAGCTCTTAATTGTCTGGCGCAAGCATAACTTGCCGCGGCCCCTGCTATCAAGCGTCGTAGAGCCTCGCGACTTCGCCCTCGTCGAAATGCTGCGTCTCGTTGCAGAACTGGCAGGTCACCGTGACCTCGCCCTCGACGATGAGTTCCTCCACTTCCCGGCGCGGCAGCGAGGTCAGGATGCGGGCCGCCCGTTCGTGCGAGCAACGGCAGCCGAAACTTATAGGCTGTTGCTCATACACCCGCACGCCGTCTTCATGGAACAGGCGGAACAACAGGTCCGCGGGGGCCAGCACCGGGTCTAGCAGTTCGGCGGCGGTGACGCTGCTCATCAGGATGACCGAACGCCGCCACGCCTCGTCGCGTTCCTCGAGGGCGACGATCGCCTCCTGGTCGGGCAGCCGCTGCAGCATCATCGCGCCGGCGCGCCACTGGCCGGCATCGTTTTGCCCCGCTGTCACCTGCATCGCCGCCGAGAACTGTTCCGACTGCCGGAAATAATGGTCGATGCATTCGGTAAGGCTGTCGCCGGTCAACTCAACGATGCCCTGATAGCGTTCGGTATGTTCGCCCTGATCGACGGTGAAGGCCAGATAGCCCTTGCCGACCAGGCTGCGCACCGGGGCCGCGGCGATCGCCAGGTCATCCGGCAATTCACCGGAAACTTCCGCATAGCCACGGATCGCGCCGGCAGTGGTGACGTCGGTCACCAGCATGGGCACGGGCCCATCGCCCTTGAGCTGAAGCGTGAATATACCGTCATATTTCAACGCTGCCGAAAGCGTGGCGGAGAGCGCCAGCGCCTCGGCCAGGAGCGCCGCCACCGGTGGCGGATAGTCGTGGCGTTTCAGGATCGTATCGACCGCGTCGCCCAGCCGGACCAGCCGCCCGCGCAGGCCGGGCGCCTCGATCTGGAAGGGGAGGACGATGTCGTCGCGGCGGCGATCGTCGGGATGCTCGGTCAAGCCATGCACCAGGCCAGGATGCCCTTCTGCGCATGCAGCCGATTTTCGGCCTCGTCCCAGACCACCGATTGCGGCCCATCGATGACGGCCGAGGTCATCTCTTCCTCGCGATGCGCCGGCAGGCAATGCATGAAGATCGCATCGGCTGCGGCATGTCCCATCAGCGCTTCGTTGACCTGATAGGGTTTCAGAAGTTTATGCCGGTTGGCGGCATCCTTGTCGCCCATGGAAACCCAAGTGTCCGTGACCACGCAGTCAACGCCGGCGACCGCTTCCTCGGGGTCGCGGGTAACGGTGATTGCCGCGCCCTGTGCCTTGGCCCAAGCCACGGCGTCCGGCAGGGGCGCCAGTTCCGCCGGGCAGGCCAGCCGCAATTCGAAATCGAAGCGCGCCGCGGCATGAATCCAACTCGTCGCCATATTGTTGCCGTCGCCGCACCAGGCAACGCTGCGCCCGGCGACCGGGCCCTTGTGCTCCTCCAGCGTCATAACGTCCGCCATAAGCTGGCAGGGGTGGGAACGGTCGGTCAGTCCGTTGATCACCGGCACGGTGGCGTTCTCGGCCAGCGCGGTCAGCTTTTCCGGTGCGTCGGTGCGGATCATGATCGCATCCACAAAACGCGACAGAACGCGCGCCGTATCCTCGACGGACTCGCCGCGGCCAAGCTGCATTTCCTCGGGGCTAAGCACCACCGCGTTGCCGCCGAGCTGGCGGATACCGACCTCGAAGCTGACGCGTGTACGGGTCGACGGTTTCTCGAAAATCATCGCGAGCGTCTTGCCCTGCAACGGACGCGGGTCCGCCGCCGTACCGTCCTTCAGGGCCTTGCCGAGGTCGAGGATGCCGCGCAGCTCTTCCTTCGCTACCCGATCGAGGTCGAGGAAATGTTTCGGATTGTTCATTTGTCCGTTTTCCATGCCGCCGCCACCTGCTCGATGATGGTCGCCGCCTCGTCAATATGGGCCTGTTCGACAATCAACGGCGGCAGGATACGCACAACGTTTTCGGCCGCCGGCACGGTCAGCAGCCCGGCCCCGCGCAGCGCGGCCACCATGTCGCCGCCGGGCACCGCGCATTCCAGCCCCAGCATCAAGCCGGCGCCGCGCACCGACTTGAAGACCTCGGGGAACATCTTCACGATTGCTTCCAGACGGCCATAGAGGCTCTCGCCCATGGCATGGACATTGTCCAGGAAGCCGTCCGACAGCATAACGTCCATCACCGCGTTGCCGACGGTGGTGGCCAGCTGATTGCCGCCATAGGTCGTGCCGTGCAGGCCGGCCGTCATGCCACGCGCCGCTTCTTCTTTCGCCAGGATCGCGCCGAGCGGGAAACCGCTGCCGATGCCCTTGGCCGACGCCACGACATCGGGCTCGATCTCGGCCCATTCATGGGCGAACAGCTTGCCGGTTCGGCCCATGCCGCACTGGATTTCATCCAGGAACAGCAACAGACCGAACTCGTCGCAAACGGCGCGCAATTCCTTCATGAAACGTAGATCGGCCTTGCGAATGCCACCCTCGCCCTGGATCGGCTCGACGAGGATCGCCGCGGTCTCGTCGGTGACGGCGGCGCGGACTTCGTTGAGATTGTTGAAGGCCACTTGGTCGAATCCGTCCACCTTCGGCCCAAACCCTTCCAGATGCTTTGCATTATTGGCGGCCGCCAGTGTCGCCAGGGAACGGCCATGGAAGGCCCCGTTGAAGGTAAGGATGCGCCATTTCCGCGGATTGCCGCCGACATGGTGATAGCGCCTGCAAAGCTTGATGCCGCCCTCCATCGCCTCGACGCCGGAATTGCAGAAGAACACCGTGTCGGCGAAGGATGCCGCGACCAGCCGGTCAGCCAGCCTGGTCTGCTCCGGCACGGTATAGAGGTTCGAGGTATGCCACAGCTTCGCCGCCTGGCCCTGCAGCGCCTTGACCAGATGGGGATGGGCATGGCCGAGGCTGTTCACCGCGATGCCCGCCGCGAAGTCGAGATAGCG
>DAOVHN010000661.1 GCA_030671915.1 Pseudomonadota bacterium | reverse complement strand
CGGACTACGGCCCGCTGCTTGCGTCTGCCAGCGCTGGACAGGGCGGTTCTGGCGCCCGTTCGAACGCGCCAACCGGCACGCTGGGCGGGGTGATTTCCTGCAACCTTTCCGGCCCGCGCCGGGTCAAGAGCGGCGCCGCGCGCGACCATTTTCTGGGCTTCCATGCGGTATCCGGCCGTGGCGAGATTTTCAAATCCGGTGGGCGCGTGGTGAAAAACGTTACCGGCTACGATCTTAGCAAGCTAATGGCGGGATCCTGGGGGACGCTGGCGGCCATGACCGACGTTACCGTAAGGGTCCTGCCCGTGCCGGAAAAAACGCGGACCGCGCTGCTGGTCGGCGCCGATCCCGCCCGTGCGGTACAGGCGATGATCCAGGCGATGCAAAGCCCGCATGAGGTTTCCGGTGCGGCCTGGCTGCCGACCTCGCTGGCCGATGGCTCCGGCGTAGAGTTGATCGCCGGGCAGAAGGGTTCGGTCGCGGCGCTGCGTGTAGAGGGGCCGGGACCGTCTGCCGAGTATCGCTGCCGCGCCTTGCGTGAGATGTTGGCGGAATTCGGCGCCACCGAGGAATTGCACAGCACCAACTCGATCGCATTCTGGCGCGAGGTTCGCGACGTCATGCCCTTCTCGCACCCCGGCGACGACCGGGCGGTCTGGAAACTGTCGGCGCCGCCGGCGTCCGCGTCCGGCCTGGTCGGCGAGCTGACGGCGATCGAGGGCGCCGAGGCCTTCCTCGACTGGAGCGGCGGATTGGTCTGGCTGGCACTGCCGGCGGGACCCGACGCCAGCCACGAGGCGGTACGCGCGACTGTCGATCGCACGACCGGTCACGCCACCCTGTTTCGCGCGCCGGAGGAGATCAGGCGCAATGTCCCGGTATTCCATCCGCAGCCCGGCGCGAAGACGATGCTGGCACAGCGCGTGAAGGCGGCCTTCGACCCGAAGGGCATTCTCAATCCCGGCCGTATGTACGAAGATGTCTGAGTAACGGAGCCAGCGCGCGGATGCAGACGAATTTCACCCCCGAACAGCTTGCCAACCCCGACATCAAGGTCGCGAACGAAATCTTGCGCGCCTGCGTCCATTGCGGCTTCTGTACGGCGACCTGCCCGACCTATGTGCTGCGCGGCGACGAGTTGGACAGCCCGCGCGGCCGGATCTACCAGATCAAGGATATGCTTGAGGCGGCCCGGCCCGCGCCGGCGACGGTGGTCAAGCATATCGACCGCTGCCTGTCCTGCCTGAGCTGCATGACGACCTGTCCGTCGGGTGTGCATTACATGCATCTGGTCGACCTCGGCCGCGCCCATATCGAAAAGACATACCGCCGCCCCTTGGGTGAGCGCCTGCTGCGGTCCATGCTGGCGTTGCTGCTGCCGCGTCCTTCCCTGTTTCGGATCGCACTGATTGGCGCCCTGCTGGGCCGGCCTTTCCGCAAACTCATGCCCGGGCGGCTGGGTGCGATGATGGCGCTGGCGCCGAAGCGGCTGAGTGGGCCTTCACCGGTGGACAGACCCCAGGTATTCCCGGTGCGTGGCGCCCGGCGCGGCCGCGTGGCGCTGATGACCGGCTGCGCCCAGAAGGTGCTGAACCCCGCGATCAACGAGGCGACGGTCCGCCTGCTGACCCGGCACGGGATCGAGGTGGTGATCCCGCGCGGCCAGGGTTGTTGCGGCGCGCTGGTCCATCATATGGGCCGCACCGGCGAATCCCATGGCCAGGCCGGCGCCACTATCGAAAGCTGGATGCGCGAGAAGCGCCGCAACGGCCTGGATGCGATCATCATCACTACCAGCGGCTGCGGCACCCAGGTCAAGGATTACGGCTTCATGTTCCGCAAGGACAAGACGCTGGCCGAGGATGCACAAACCGTTTTCTCGATCACGCGCGACATAACCGAATATTTGGCCGAGATCGGCCT
>DAOVHN010000620.1 GCA_030671915.1 Pseudomonadota bacterium | reverse complement strand
GGCCTCGGAGCTGCGCCGCCTGCGCGAAAACCTGCGCGACGACGTATTGCTGGTGATCGACGCGGCCTATGCCGAATATGTCGGCGCGGAGGATTACGATGCGGGCGAGGAACTGGCGGGCAGTTGCGACAATGTCGTCATGCTGCGGACTTTTTCCAAGATTTTCGGCCTTGCGTCCCAGCGGCTTGGCTGGGCCTACGGGCCGGCGGCGATCATCGATGTGCTGAACCGGGTACGCGGGCCCTTCAACGTAACCGCCTCGGCCCAGGCGGCGGGGGTCGCGGCGGTCGAGGATGTCGCGCATGTCGAGGCCAGCCGAGCCCATAACGACCGCTGGATGGCCTGGTTGACGCAGCAGCTCGGCGGGCTGGGGGTGGAGGTGCCGCCGTCGGCGGGTAACTTCATCCTGGCGCGCTTCCCTGACAAGGCGGGCGCCGACGCGGCCTATGCGCATCTGATGTCGCGCGGCATTATTGCGCGCCTTATGGGTGGTTACGGCCTGCCCGATTCGATCCGCATCACGATCGGCCTGGAAGACGAAAACCGGGCGCTGGTCGATGCGCTGGCCGAGCATCTGGGGGCGTTATGAGCGACCTTCTGTTCGAACGGGTCGCGTTGATCGGCCTCGGGCTGGAAGGCTCGTCTCTTGCCTGGGTAATGAAGCGCGAGGGCCTGGCCGGGCATATCGCCGGCTGCGCCCGGACCCAGGCGACCCTCGACAAGGCGATGGAACTCGGCTTCGTCGACAGCGTGGATGTGGACCCGGCGGCTGCCGTCGCAGATGCCGACCTCGTGATTCTCTGCACCCCGGTCAGCACCTTCGGGGATCTGGCCGCGAAGTTCGGGCCGGCGCTCAAACCCGGCGCCATCGTCACCGATGTCGGCTCGGTCAAGCGGGCGGTGATCCGCGATGTCGGCCCGCATATCCCACAGGGCGTCCATTTCGTGCCGGGCCACCCCATCGCCGGCACTGAGCTTTCCGGCCCCGAGGCCGGTTTTGCCGAGATGTTCGAACATCGCTACTGCATCTTGACGCCGCCGCCGGGAACCGACCGCGACGCGGTGGAAAAGGTCGCCGAACTGTGGCGCCGCGCGGGCAGCATGGTCGATATTATGGACGCCAACCATCACGACCGGGTGCTGGCCATTACCTCGCACCTGCCGCATCTCATCGCCTACACCATCGTCGGCACGGCGGGCGACCTGGAAAACCAGCTTCGCCGCGAGGACGCGGAAAACGACGACGTGGTGGAAACCCGGGAAGTCATCAAATATTCGGCCGGCGGTTTCCGTGATTTCACCCGCATCGCCGGGTCCGACCCAATCATGTGGCGCGACGTGTTCCTGAACAATCGCGAGGCGGTGCTGGAGATGCTGGGCCGGTTCTCGGAGGACCTGACGGCGCTGCAGCGCGCCATCCGCTGGGGCGAGGGGGAGACGCTGGAGAACTGGTTCCGCCATACCCGCGAAATCAGGCAGGGAGTCGTCGAGATGGGCCAGGCCGGCCGCTTCATCGCCACCGAGGAGGACGATGACGCGCAAGGGGGCGGCGACTGATTCGTGGCATGACTGACCGGCCCTCACCGGAAAATGTTGCCGAGCGCAAGAAGGCCTTCTTTAAGGCGCTGCGCATTGAGTCGGACGTCTGGGTGTTCGGCTACGGCTCGCTGATGTGGAATCCCGGCTTCGAGCATGTTGAGGCGCGCCCGGCGCTGCTGCACGGCTGGCACCGGTCTTTTTGTATCTATTCGCACCGCTATCGCGGCACTCCCGAGCGCCCCGGCCTCGTCCTGGGGCTGGACCGCGGTGGATCGTGCCGGGGCACGGCCTACCGGATCGCGCGGTCGCGGGCGCTGGAAGTGCTCGACTATCTGTGGGACCGCGAGATGGTGAATGGCGTCTACACACCGCGGATCCTGTACCCCAGAACACCCGTCGGGCGACCACCTTGCCATGTCTATACCGTCGATCGCGGGCACTACCAGTATGCCGGCGGGCTGCCGGATCACGAGATGGTGCGGCTGATTCGCCAAGGCGTCGGCATGGGTGGGTATAACCGCGACTACCTCGCCAATACGGTGCGCCATCTGGGCGAGCTGGGCATTAGCGACGGCCCGTTGCACCGCTTGTT
>DAOVHN010000528.1 GCA_030671915.1 Pseudomonadota bacterium | reverse complement strand
CGACATCTACATGATCGTCGCGGTCAGCGACTTCAACATGGGCGCGATGGAGAACAAGGGGCTGAACGTTTTCAACGACAAGTTCGTGCTGGCCAGCCCCGATACCGCCACCGACGGTGATTACCAATTCATCGAAAGCGTCATCGCCCACGAATATTTTCATAACTGGACCGGCAACCGTGTGACATGCCGCGACTGGTTTCAGCTCTCCCTCAAGGAGGGGTTGACGGTGTTCCGCGACCAGCAGTTCACGGCGGATATGCGCAGCGCCGCGGTCAAGCGTATAGGCGACGTGCGCATGTTGCGGGCGCGCCAGTTCCCCGAGGACGCCGGCCCGCTGGCCCATCCGATCCGCCCCAATTCCTATATCGAGATCAATAATTTCTATACCGCCACGATCTATGAGAAGGGCGCGGAGGTCGTGCGCATGATCCATACGCTGCTGGGGCCGGAGGGCTTTCGCGCGGGGCTCGACCTCTATGTCGAGCGCCATGACGGCCAGGCGGCCACTTGCGAGGATTTCATCGCCGCGATGGAAGCAGCGACGGCCGTGGACCTGAACCGCTTCCGCCGCTGGTACATCCAGGCCGGTACGCCGAAGCTGAAGGCCGCGGGCCGGTATGACGAAGCGGCCGGGACCTATGAGCTGACGCTCAGCCAGAGCTGCCCGCCGACCCCGGGGCAGGAGGTGAAGGAGCCCTTCCATATTCCGGTCGCGGTTGGTTTGATCGACGGCGCGGGCGGCGACATGCCGTTGCGGCTGGTCGGCGAGGACCCGGCCGACGCACCGTCGACCCGCCTGCTGGAGCTCATCGAGCCGGTGCAGACCTTTCGTTTCGCCGGCATTGCCGAACGGCCGACGCCGTCGATCCTGCGCGGCTTCTCGGCCCCCGTCATCGTCGAACAGGCGCTGTCGGAAGAAGAGCGCCTGCAATTGATGGCCCATGACAGCGACCCCTTCAACCGCTGGCAGGCGGCGCAGGATATCGCGCTGGACCTGCTGTTGCGCATGGTTCGCGCGGTCCAGCGGGGCAATGAGCCGCCGGCCGACCCGGCGTTCGTCGCCGCCCTGGGCCGCACCCTGGCCGACGAGACGCTGGACCCGGCCTTCGCCGCGGAAATGCTGGCCCTGCCCGGCGAGGACGTGATCGCCGAGCGCATGGACGTGGTGGATGTGGACGCCGTGCATGCGGCGCGCAAGGCGCTGGCCCGGGCCGTCGCCGAGGGGCTGCGCGAACCCCTGATGGAGGCCTGGCGCCGGTATCGCGAGAACAGCGCCGACCCCACCGACACGGCCGCCGCCGGGCGCCGTGCGCTGAAGAACCGGGCGCTGGCCTATCTGATGGAAACCGGCGATGCGGAAATCGGGGACCTCTGCCTGCGCCAGTACGAAGAGGCCGAGACCATGACCGATTCGATCGCCGCCTTGACCCAGATGGCCCATCGCGATTCGACCCACCGCCGCCGCGCGCTGGCGGATTTCAGGCAGAAATGGGCTGGCGACAAGCTGGTGCTGGACAAATGGTTCGCGGTGCAGGCGTCGTCGCCGCGCGCCGATACGCTGGCGCGGGTGCGCGAACTGATGCGCGATTCCGCCTTCACCCTGCAGAACCCCAACAAGGTCCGCGCCCTGATCGGCGCTTTCGTCTCGACCAACCCGCTGCGCTTTCATGCATCGGACGGCTCGGGCTACGAGTTCCTGGCCGACCGCGTGCTGGAACTGGATGCCATCAATCCCCAGGTCGCCGCCCGCCTGCTGACCCCCATGGGCCGCTGGCGCCGCCATGACGCAGGCCGCCAGGAAAAGATGAAGGCGCAACTGCAGCGCATCCTCGACCATGAGGGATTGAGCAAGGACAGCTTCGAGATCGCCCGAAAGTCGCTGGGGTAGGGTGAGCCCCGGCCGCCCGCGCTTGCCCGGCGAGGCCGTTATGCGATAGTTTGGTTCCATGAAACGCCATATGAAACACGCCTTGCGCGCGCTGCTGCTGGCCGGCGCCGTTGCCGCCGCGCCGCTCCCGGTCTCGGCGATCGAGTTCCTGAGCGGGCAGGCCGTGGCGCTGACCGGCGACAGCATCGCGGTCGGCGCGATGGGCCACCCCAGCACCACGGTCCGCCTGTGGGGCATAGAGGCGCCGGACATGGGGGACGACCGGGATTACGGCCTCTACGCCCGCGCCGCGCTGGACGATCTCTTGCGCCAGGGCGGCCAGGTGAAATGCGTGCTCGACAGCCTGGATCGTTCATCCGCGGTATGCCATGCCGGGACGGTGGATCTGGGCGAGGCGATGCTGAAGACCGGCTGGGCCGTTGCCGACCGCAGGGTCACGCTGGCCGACGTACCCGGCGGCGACAGCGAACGCGCCAGGCGCGCCGAGGCCTATCACGAGGCGGAGTCCCAGGCCCGGCAGGCACGCAAGGGCCGCTGGGCGAAGATGCCTTAGGCAGATGTCAGATATCGGATGTCAGATGTCAGAAATCCCGGTGTCGAAACCACGTTATCCCTTCTGGAATCCGACCTCTGACATCTGACATCTGGCGCGCGCTATTGCGCGCCGCCGCCGCCTTTCAAACTGTGGATATAGGCGATGACGTCGTCGACCT
>DAOVHN010000239.1 GCA_030671915.1 Pseudomonadota bacterium | reverse complement strand
GGTCGAGCGGACAAGGCACAAGGTGACCTATGACGGATCCTACCGCGGCATGGCCTACCCCATGGGCGACGTGCCGGCGACTATCGGGGTCTGTACGGACGTCGTCATCCGGGCTTACCGCGCGGGCCTCGGCATCGACCTGCAACGGCGCGTGCATGAGGACATGAAGCGGGCCTTCGGCGAATACCCGAAAATGTGGGGCCTCAGCCGGCCCAACCCGAATATCGACCATCGCCGGGTGCCGAACCTGGAGACCTTCCTGAAACGCCATGGCGAGACACTGCCGATCACCGACAATCCCGACGACTACCGGCCGGGCGATATCGTGACGTGGCGGCTGACCGGAAATACCCTGCCGCATATCGGCATCGTCACCGACAGCCGTTCGGCGATCACCGGCAACCCGATCATCGCCCACAATATCGGTCGCGGGCCGGAGCTCAGCGATATGCTGTTCAAATATCGCATCAGTGGGCATTTCCGCTATATCCCGCCGGATTGACCGTCGGAGATATCGTCGTTTTCGTACGGAGGTTGCCATGAAAGCCAATTTCGCCGCCGCCCTGCGGCAGGCGCCGAGGCACAAGGAACTGCCTTTTCCGGAAGAGGAATTCCGCGGCCGGCTGGCGCGGGTGCGCGCGGCGATGGCCAAGGCGAAGCTGGACCTGCTGTTCCTGACCTCGCCCGAGGCGATCTATTACCTCACCGGGTTCCAGTGCGAGTGGTACCAGGCGCAAAGCGGTCGCGCCTTCCCAGCGACCAGCGGCGTCGCGGTCCATGTCGACCATGACCAACACATCCATTTCGAAACGCCCAGCGAGGCGATCCTGACGGCGATCGGCACGGTGTCGCGCGATGTGCGCATCTTCCCGATGGAGATGCGGCGCAACGGGCTGGCCTTCATCCTGGGGGAGCTGGAGGCCGAGGGCTGGCTGCGCGGCACGGCGGGGCTGGAGCTATACAATTACCGCCCAAACCCGGTGATCGCCGAACAATACCGCGAGGGTTTCGCTGGTGCCGGGATGACGGTGGCCGACGGTACGGACATCGTACGTGGCGTACGCCACATCAAATCGCCGATGGAGATGACATGCTTCGCCGAGGCTGCCCGCATCGCGGATATCGGCATGGCGGCGGCCAGGGACGCGATCCAGCCCGGCGTGACCGAGCTGGAAGTGTTCGGCGAATTTGTCGCCGCAATGGCCAGGGCGGGCGGCGAGTTTCCCGGCATATTGCCGCCGGTGATGTCGGGCTTCCGCTCCAACTGCCTGCATCCGCTGGCGACCCGCAAGGCGATCGAAAGGGGCGACCGTGTGAATGTGGACCTCTGCGGCGTCTATAACCGCTACCACTGCAACATCGCCCGCGGCTTTTGGGTCGGCGAGCCACCGGAAGCGGCGGCCAGGATGCACGAGGAGTCGATCAAGGCCTTCGACATCATCGAGGGGATGCTGGCGCCCGGCCTGAACGTACGGGAAATGCTGGAGGCCGTACGTGACCATTATACCGCCGCCGGCATTCTCGACGAGGCTTACTGGTCGGGCGGCTACGAGTTGGGCATCGCCTTCCCGCCCGACTGGGTCGGCGCCTTCATCTACGACCTGACGATGACCGGCGAGGGCGAGGTGTTTCGCCCGATGACGGTGGTCAACCACGAATGCAATTTCCATGCACCCGACAGCCTCGGCATGTCGGCGACCATCGATACCTTCTTCTTCCACGAAGACCGTGCCGAATTCGCCTGCAAGACCCCGCGGGAGTTACAGGTGCTGTTTGCGTGAGTGGCGCGGGTCCTCACCCGGCGCATCCTGAGCCTGTCGAAGGATGAGGCCGCTCGGCCGCTGCCGGTCGTGCGAAGCCGTAGCCAGGCTAATCCGCCTCGACGATCTCGAAATCGTGGGTTATCTCGGCGGTGGCGGCCAGCATGATCGTGGCGGAGCAGTATTTTTCGGCTGACAGTTTTATCGCGCGTTCCACCGCCGATGGCTTCAGGCCGTGGCCGGTGATGATGTAGTGGGCGTGGATGCGTTTATAGACCTTGGGGATTTCATCGGCGCGCTCGCCTTCGATCTCGACAACGCAATCAGTCACCTTCTCGCGCGCCTTTTGCAGGATCATTACCACATCGATCGCAGTGCAGCCGCCCATGCCCAGCAGCAGCATTCCCATCGGGCTAATGCCGATGGCGACTCCGTCCTCGGGCACCATTCCTTCCATCACCACCGCATGCCCCCTGCCCGATTCTCCCACAAACCGGGTGCCCTCGACCCATTTAACGCGTGCCGTCGTTGCCATCGGACTCTCCTGGAAATCTGTTAAGGCTGGCAAGTTAGCGCCCGGCACGTGGCGGGCCAACTGCTTTTGCGTCGCAAGCGGCATTGCCGCCAACGGCGGGGCGCTGGAGTTGCTGCTACGAGAGGCCGAGCGGGTGGGAGAGTGGGCTAATCGTCCGAAATACCCAGATAGGTCTTCTTGACCAGGTCGTTGCCCCGCAGTTCCGACGCCGGCCCGTGCAGGGCGACATTCCCGGTCTCCAGAACATAGCCGCGATCGGCCAGCGACAGCGCAAGCCGCGCATTCTGTTCGACCAGAACCACGGTCCTGCCTTCCGCATGTACGTCGCGGATGATGCGGGCGATTTCCTGGCACATGATCGGCGAAAGTCCGAGCGAGGGCTCGTCCATCACGATCAGCTTCGGATTGGCCATCAGGGCGCGGCCCATGGCCAGCATCTGCTGTTCGCCGCCACTCATCGTTCCCGCCAGCTGCGTCACCCGTTCCTTCAGGCGCTTGAAATGGCGGAAAACATCCTCCAGGTTCTTCTCCATCTCGGCCTTGTCGCGGCGCAGATAGGCGCCCATCTCGAGATTTTCCAGAACGGTCATCTGCGGAAAGATCCGGCGCCCTTCGGGGATATGGGCGATACCACGCCGGGTGATTTCCTCCGGCTGCACGCCGTCGATGCGCTGGCCCTCGAAACTGATCCGGCCGGTGCGGATCGGTGCCAGGCCCGAAATGGCGCGCAGGGTTGTGCTCTTGCCGGCGCCGTTGGCACCAATCAGGGCGACGATCTCGCCTTCATGGACCTCCAGATCGATATCCCTGATGGCGACGACCTTGCCATAATGTACCGAAACACCTTCAAGAATCAGCATCGAACTCATCCGTTCCCAAATAGGCGTCGACGACGTCGGGGTTGTCCTTGATTTCGTCCGGCAATCCCTCGGCCAGCTTTTTCCCGAAATCGAGTACTGTTATCGTCTCGCAGAGTCCCATGACCGTTCGCATGTCGTGTTCGACCAGCAGGACCGTAATGCCGCGCTCGTCCCGGATTTTGCGGATCAGTTCGGTCATCAACTGCGTTTCGGCCGAGTTCATCCCCGCGACGGGTTCGTCCAGCATCAAAAGCTTCGGTTCCGTCGCAAGCGCCATGGCGACGTTCAGGATGCGCTGGTGGCCATGGGCCAGGTTTGCCGCCAGCTCGTCGCGAACATCGTCGAGATGCAGGAATTCCACTATTTCGCGGGCCTTTTCGTCCGCTTCCCGGTCGCTGCGCTGCGACCCGCCGAAGATAGCCCCGAAAAACGATGTGTCCGCATGCAGATGCCGCGCAATCGCGATATTTTCGACCACCGAGTATTTCGGGAACAGGGCGGCGCGCTGGAAGGTCCGCACGACGCCCAGCGCCGCGATCCTGCTGGGCCGCATGCGGGAAATTTCGGCGCCCTGGAACAGGATGCGCCCCGCCGTTGGTTTGTATAGGCCGCTTACCACGTTGAAGAATGTCGTCTTGCCGGCCCCGTTGGGGCCGATGACGCCCCGTATCTCTCCCTCGCGCACAGACATGGAAACCTTGTCGAGCGCCAGCAGGCCGCCGAACCGCTTGCTTACCGAATCGACCGTGAAGAATTCCATCAGCCGCCCCCGCCGTTCCCGCGTGCAAGTCGCGACCTGACCTGCTCGTATATCCGCTCGAGGCCGCCGGGCAAAATCGTCAGGAACATGATCAGGATCGCGCCGAACAGTAACGGTCGCCACTCATGCAGTGGCCGCGCCCATTCGAAGATCAGCGTCATTACTGCCAGGCCGGCCAGCGGCCCCCAGAAGGTGGCGTTACCCCCGACGACGATCCAGATAATCAGATAGACCATCGTCTCGATGTCGAAATTGTGGGGATCGATGGCCTCCAGGCGGTGGGCTAGCAGGGCGCCCGCGATTCCGGCGAAGAACGCGGCGACGACGAACGCCTTGGCGCGGTAGTTGAAGACGTGGATGCCGATGCTTTCGGCTAGATCCTCGTCCAGATAGATCACCTTCCAGGCCTTGCCGATCCGCGATTTGTCCAGCCGGTACAGGATCGCCAGACAGACGACCGCGATGGCCAATGTCATGAAGTAGAAATTGATGGAATCGTAGAAATCGATATCGCCGATCTCGATGGTCGGGATGCCGATCATGCCGCGCGGGCCGCCGAACGGATTATGGAACTTTATCCAGACATGGCGGATGAATTCGCCGATCGCGAAGGAGGCGATGAAAATACCGAACCCCTTGGTGCGCAGCAGCGGGAACGCCACCATTATGCCGATCACCGCCGTCGCGACACCCGACATAGGCACGGTCAGCCAGAACGGCCAGCCGAGATATTTCGCCAGAATCCCGGTACTATAAGCGCCGCACCCCATGAAAATGACGTGCGAAAGCGTCCAGTCGCCGGTCGTCGTGACCACCCGGTAGCTGGCGATGAGGATGGCGTTGATGCAGAACAGGATCAGCAGTTCGAGATGGTACTCGCGCAGCATGAAGGGGGCGGCGACCATTACCGCGAAGGCCGCCATGACGGCGACGGGCTCCAGCCCGATCCGGCTAAGCTTTGACATTGCCCAGCAACCCG
>DAOVHN010000179.1 GCA_030671915.1 Pseudomonadota bacterium | reverse complement strand
AGCACAACGGTAAAGCTGGCGATGCACAGCATGAAGACCAGGCCGGCGATACCCGGCAGGCCGGCGCGCAGCACGGGCCATTCGATAAAACGGAAGATCGCGCCGGACGCCATGCCGAGTTGGCTGGACAAGCGCCAGCTTTCGCCCGGTATGCGTTCGAGATGCATGATCATCAGCCGGGCCGCCAGCGGCAGATTGAAAAACACATGGGCCAGCAGGATACCGGTCAGGCCGTAAATGTTGGGCATGCCGGCGTCGAACCCCAGCAGCGTCAACCCGGCGGCGGCCCATCCGTGGCGGCCCCAGATATCGACGATGCCAAGCACCACGACGAGGGCCGGCAGGGCCAGCGGCAAGGCGAACAGCCGCAGCAGCGGGCCGCGCCCCGGAAAGACCCGCCGCCGGGCGATGGCGCGTGCGACCGGGATGGCCAGGCCGATCGACAGGACCGTCGACAACCCGGCCTGCCACAGGGTAAAGCGCACCACCCGCCACAGATAATCGTCCCACAGCCCACCGCCCGGTGTCGTCACGGCCGTCAAGGTCAGCGCGCCAATCGCGCCGGCCATGACGATCGCCAACCCCGCCAGCCCGATGGAGCCGGCGATCAGACTAGACAGATTTCGGTTACCCGGCGCCAATCACTTGCTCATGGAGGCCAGCCACTCATCGACCCAGGCGCGGCGGTTCTCGGCCACGGCCTCGGGCGAATAAAGCAGCGTTTTCGATGGTTTGACCAGCTTGCCGAATTCGTCGGGCAGCGGCTTCGAAAGCTCGCCCACCGGGAACATCCAGTTGTTCGTCGGAATGTGATCCTGGAAGCCGGGGCCGGTCATGAACGCCAGGAACCGTTTGGCGAGGGCCGCGTTCGGCGACGCCTTCAACATGGCCGCGACCTCCACTTGCAGGTAATGCCCCTCGGCAAAGGCCGCCGCGGCGTATTTCTCCGATTTTTCGGCAATCCGGTGATAGGCCGGCGACGTGGTGTAGCTCAACACCATTTCCGCCTCGCCCTTGGTGAACAGCCCGTAGGCCTCGCTCCAGCCCGGGGTGACGGTAAGCACGCGGGGCCGCAATCTGGCCCAGGCCTCGCCCGCCTTGTCGCCGTAAACCGACTTCATCCACAACAGGAAACCCAGCCCCGGCGTGGAGGTGCGCGGGTCCTGCAGGACGATTTTCTGGCTGGGGTCGCCCTCGACGAGCTCCTTCAGGCTGGCCGGCGGATTGGCGACCATTTCGGTATTGTAGATAACCGCGAAATGGGCGAAATCGTAGGGCACGAAGATATCGTCGTTCCAGTCGATCGGCAAAGTGAGTTTCGACGTGTCCGTGCCATGGCCGGCGAACAGGTTCGTAGCCTTGGCCTCGGCGATCAGGTTGGTGTCGAGGCCGAGTACGATGTCGGCCTTGGCGGACGCCCCCTCCAGCTTCAGGCGGTTGAGGATGGCAACGCCATCCTGGATTCCGACCCAGTTCAGCGTGCAGCCGCATTCGGCCTCGAATGATTTCTTGATGGCGGGGCCGGGGCCCCAATCGGTGACGAAGCTTTCGTAGGTATAGACGTTCAGTGTTTCGCCGGCTTTCGCCGTTCCGCCCAGGGCCAGAAACATCAAGGTGACGGCAAACAGAATACGCATCGGTATCTCCTTCAGTTGTGATCGAAACGGATGAAGGGACCGACTTGGTGTTGCGGACTCCTACTCCCTCCGCCGGCATTACCCGGATCAGGTTCATCGGGTTGGCAAGCAGCGCATCACGCGCTCCGCCTCTCAGCCGTTTCCGGCACCCCGTAGAGTGGGTACGACCATAAACATTAGGGCTGGCTGGGACAAAGGAAAAAACCTTAAACATGAACTGGACTGAATGCTACCCATGTGCTTTACGGTCTCGGCCATGACCCGTTTCAGCATTCTTCTCGACGGCACGCTCGATCCGACCGACAGGCTCCGCGGCCAGGTTGCCGGCAGCCGGGTCATTGCCGCCGACGGCGGAATACGGCATGCACGGGTACTCGACCTCGATGTCGAGCTTTGGGTTGGCGATTTCGATTCCGCCGAGCCCGGCCTGATCGCGCGCCACGCCGATGTCGAACGCCAGGTCCACCCGGCGGCGAAGGACAAGACCGATGGCGAGATCGCCATCGACGAGGCCCGGAGGCGTGGCGCCCGCGAATTGGTTCTTGTCGGCGGGCTGGGCGGCCAAAGCGATCACGCGCTGGGTAACATCATGCTCGCCCTGGGGCTGGCGCGCGACGGCATTCGCGTAGTTCTCTCCAGCGGTGGGGAAGAGGCCTGGCCCCTGCTGCCCGGTGCGCTGGCGCTGGACATTCCACCGGCGAGCCGGATGAGCATCGTCGCCCTTTCCGATCTGGTCGGACTGTCCCTGACCGGCGTGGAATGGCCGCTTGACGACCGGACGGTCAAATCGGGCAGCAGCCTGACCCTGTCGAACACTGTCGTGGGGCCGCTTGAAGTCGCCCTTGGCGAGGGCTACGGGGTGGTCGTTACATATCCCTGTTAATCGGGCTATATTACCGAACCGGGCCCGGTAGCGAACCTATGTTGGCCGATAATCGAGGAAATCCATGCAGATTGTTCACGGCTTTCGCGGCGACAACATCCGCGGCGACATTTATGGCGGGATAACGGCGGCGGTGGTGGCGCTGCCGCTGGCGCTGGCCTTTGGCGTGGCGTCGGGCGCGGGGCCGATCGCGGGGCTTTACGGGGCCATCGCCGTGGGGTTCTTCGCCGCCATCTTCGGCGGCACGCCGGCGCAGATTTCCGGGCCGACCGGCCCGATGACCGTGGTCATGGCCGCCATCGTCACGCAATATGCCGGCAATCCGACGATGGCCTTCACGGTCGTCATGCTGGGCGGGTTGCTGCAAATCCTGTTCGGGGTGCTGCGGCTGGGCCGTTTCATTAATCTAATGCCGTTCCCGGTGATTTCCGGCTTCATGAGCGGTATCGGCTTCATCATCATTATCCTGCAGATCGCGCCCTTCCTGGGCCAGGCCAATCCACCCGGCGGGCCGTTGGCGGCGTTGCTGAATTTCCCGGCGCTGTTGGCGAATCCCGTGGGCGACGCGGTGGCGGTGGGCGCCATTTCGCTGGCCATCGTCTTCCTGACGCCGGCCCCGATCAACCGCATCGTTCCCGCGCCGCTGATCGCGCTGGCCGTGGGCACCGTCCTGGCGCTGTTCCTGTTTGCCGGCGCCCCGGTCCTGGCCAACGTGCCGACCGGCCTGCCTACCCTGCAGATGCCAACCTTTACCGTCGCGGACTTTCCCGACATCGTCGGCTCGGCGCTGGTGCTGGCGGTGCTCGGCTCGCTGGACAGCCTGCTGACTTCGCTGATCGCCGACAACGCCACCCGCACGCACCATGAATCCGACCGCGAGCTGATTGGCCAGGGCATCGGCAATATGGTTGCCGGCCTGATCGGCGGCCTGCCCGGCGCCGGCGCCACCATGCGCACCGTGGTCAATATCCGGGCCGGTGGGCGGACGCCGATTTCCGGCGCGCTGCATGCGGCCGTGCTGCTGGCGGTGGTGCTGGGGCTGGCGCCGCTGGCCGAGCTTATCCCGCACGCGGTGTTGGCGGGCATCCTGTTCAAGGTCGGCATCGACATCATCGACTGGGATTATCTGCGCCGCATCCGCCGCGCGCCACGAATCGGCGTGTTCTTCATGCTGGTGGTGCTGGGGCTGACGGTCTTCGTCGATCTGATCGTGGCGGTCGCCGTCGGCGTGGTCATGGCGAGCCTGCTGTTCGTCAAGCGCATGGCCGACCTGCAGGGCGACAGTATCCGCACGATCACGGGCGAAACCGAAGATGCGCCGCTCAGCGAGGAAGCCCGGGAAATCCTGAAAGAAGCCGGCGACCGGCTGATGCTGTTCCATCTGGGCGGGCCGATGAGTTTCGGTGTCGCCAAGGGCATGGGGCGGATATTTTCGGTTGCCGACAAGTCCGAGGCGCTGGTGCTGGACCTGACCGACGTGCCGCTGATCGACTCCAGCGCTTCACTGGCCCTTCGCGACGGGATCAAGCATGCGCGAGAGGAAGGCCAGCCGGTCTTCATGGCCGGGGCGCGGCCGGCGGTGGAAGAGGTTCTGGACCGGCTGGGCGTATTGGACGAACTGCCCGCCGGCCACTGCTTCGAAACCCGTGCCGAGGCCCTGCGCGCCGCCCTGGACCATATCGGGTCGGACAGCTCTTAAATTTCCGGCTCTTCGGCTCTTCGTTGTTTTTTAAATCGTCGTCGGAACAAACCCGTTAAAGTCGAGCGATAGACGGCTCAACCTGCATAATTGGAAGGGTTTAATCATGGGAGCATGGGGAAGCGAATCGTTTGAAAATGATGATGCCCTAGACTGGGTGAACGATTTGGAGGCGTCAGAAGGAACAGCAGTGATCAAGCTGACCCTGCAAGCCGTTATCGACGAAAGCGACTACCTGGAGGCGCCGGAGTGCTCCGCTGCCCTGGCTGCGGCGGAAGTCGTCGCCGCCCTCAAGGGAGCGCCCGGGAAAGGCTTGCCGGAAGAGGTGCTGAAATGGATCGCCGGGAATGCAACGACACCGGATCGCTCACTGATCGAAAAGACGCTGGCGGCCGTGACGCGGATCAAAACAGACTCCGAGTTGCTTGGACTCTGGGAAGATGAGGGCGACCCAGGCGACTGGAGGGCTGGAGTAGAGGATCTCGAGTCGCGGCTTCAATAGGCCGTTTAACCGTACCGGGCGGCGTTTCCTGGCCTTACTCCCGTTCGTCCAGCCAGTCGCGTCGCCAGACCGCCCATTCTTCTTCGTCGGTAGTCCAGCCGGCATAGATCGCGGCGCCGAAATTCGACCCTACCGGTGTGCCGTCGAACGACAGACCGATGCCGATGCCCCGCAAGCCCGAAGCCATATTCTCGGCCGCCGGATGAAAACCGAAATGTTCGTCCTCGTAAGTCGGCACACCCACGAACAGCGTCGTATCCGGCCCGACGATTTCCCGCAGCCTCCAGGTCTCCCAGGCCATGATCGTCCCGTACAGCCAATCGAACGGCATCGCGGTGTCGTACATCATGACGGCGATCTGGTCGGTCCGCGCCGCCACCTCGCGGTAATAGGGTGCGCGCCACAGGCCGGCCTGGCGGACGACGAGCCTGGCCGCATATTCCAGGCCGGGAAGGGGCGCCAGTTCGTCCGTCGCCATCGACAGCAGCTTGCCGCGCGCCCGCGTCATCGGCACGGTTTTGTCCAGCAACGCCAGAAGGTTGGGATCGCCGGAATAGACCGGTTCGATATTGTAGTGGATGCCGTCGAAGCCTAGGTCGATGAAATCGCCCGCCGTTTGCACGATATTGGCGCGCGTGCCGACGTCCGACAAATCCAGCGGTCCGCCGCCCCGGCGCTCCACCTGGCCGATCCAGGCGTGCAGCCGGATCGAAGGCGCGCGCTGGCGCATGGCGGCGATCAGCGCCCCGGCGTTGGGATATTTCGCTAGCGGGATCAGCCCCTCGCCGGTGAGCGGCCCGACATGGAAATAGACATCGGTGATGCGGTGGCGTCGCAAATCCGCGGCCAGCCGGTCATAAACGTCATCGCCGTGGGATTCCCCGACCCACTTATGCGCCGCCCAGATGGCGTTCGGGCCATCTGGCGCCGGCGCGGAGACCGGGGCGTAACGATAAAGCAGCCATGCGCCGGCCAGCGGCAGCATCGAGGCCGCGGTCAGGCCGCGGTCAGGCCGACGCCAAGGATAAACATGATCCGGACAATCCGTCCGGAAAATAGCCTGGATAATGCCGT
>DAOVHN010000553.1 GCA_030671915.1 Pseudomonadota bacterium | reverse complement strand
GCCTTCGCCAGCCACCTGCTGGCCCACGGCGCCGATTTGCGCGCCGTGCAACAGTTGCTGGGCCATGCCGACATATCGACCACCCAGATCTACACCCATGTGCTGAACGATCGCCTGGTCCGCCTGGTCGGCGAGAAACATCCGCTAGCGCGGAAGTAGGAACGTCGCAGGTCAAGCGGCCGCTCAGGTTTCTTCCAGATGGACCTCGTGTTCCACGGGCGTGGCCAGTTTCCAGCCCTGGCGGTGGCGGTTGAACAGCAGCCATGCCCCGATCGCGACCAGCAAACCGCCAACAATCGGCCGCGTTACACCGCCCATCATGACCAGCGGCGGCGCCAGCGCCAGGCATAACGCGGGCAGGAAGCCCAGCGTCCACGGCCTGAGGCCGCGAGCCTTCTGGTACCAGGGAAACACGATCGAAAACATCGCGATGATCAGGAAGAACAGCGACCAGGGCCGCGTCAGAAACAGCGTCAGGTCGTCGCTGATGGCAACCGCGCGCGACAGGTTAACCTCGGCGATTTTGCCCAGCACCACGCCCAGGATCATCGGCGCAAGCGGGAAGCCGAGCTGGCGCATGACATAACCCAGCAGGCCGAACCAGAACAGCGTCCAGATATCGAACGTCACATTATGCAGCGCGAACACGCCGATGGCGCAATAGGTCAGGATCACGCCGGCGAGCATGTACATCGGGATGCGCGTGACCATCAGGAAGGCGCGTAGCGCGATCGCCTGGGTGCCCAGCATCAGGAAGTTGGACAGGAAGAAGGCCAGGAAGATGCTGTAGGCCAGCACCGGCTGCTCGCCGATGAAGGAAGGGCTGGGGACCACGTCATGAATCAGCAGCGCGCCCAGCATAACGGCGGTGACGACATCGCCCGGAATGCCCAGCGCCATCATGGTAATCAGCGCACCGCCGGCCGTCGCATTGTTTGCCGATTCGGAGGCGATAATGCCGCCGGCGCAACCGGTGCCGAAATCCTGCGGCCTCTTCGACGCCTTTTTGGCCTGGTCATAGGCCAGGATATTGGAAATCGAACCGCCGGCCGCCGGCAGGATGCCGGTAAACACGCCAATCAGCGAAGACCGTATCAGGTTGACCCAGTCGCCCGCGATCGCCCTGATCGCCGCCAGATGTTCCACCCGCACCGCCTTGGCGCCCTTTTCCATCAGCGGTTTGCGGGCCGCCGACGTGTCCTGCACGTCGCTCATCAACTGGCTGAAGGCGAACAGCCCAACGAGTACCGGCAGGAAGGCGAAGCCCTGCTTCAAGGTGTCGGAGCCGAAATTGAAACGCGCGACGCCATTGATGTCATCCTCGCCAATCGTGGCGACCAGCAGGCCCAATGCGCCCGCGATCAGCCCCTTGGTGAGTTTTTCGCCGGCCAGGCTGGCCGTTATGGTCAACGCGAACAGGACCAGCGAGAAATAGTCCCATGGTCCGAACTCAAGCCCGATCCGGGCGAGTTGCGGGGCCAGCGTCATCAACAAAATGGCGCTGAAAATGCCGCCAAGGAAGGACGACCAGACGCCGATGCCGAGCGCCAGCCCAGGCCTGCCCTTGCGCGCCATGGGGAAGCCGTCGAAGGTCGTGGCGACGGAGGATGGCGTGCCGGGAATGCCGGTCAGGACGCCGGACATAAGCCCGCCGGAAAGGCCGCCAACGAAAACACCGATCATGGTGGCCAGCCCCTCGACGGTCGAGAGCCCGAAGGTGAATGGCAGGGTGAGCACTACCGCCATGGTGATGGTGAAGCCGGGAATGGCGCCCGCGACCAGGCCGGACAGCACGCCCAGCGCCATCAACAGCATAATCTTGATCTGGACGACTTCGCCAAAAGCCCCAATGATGTTTTCTATGAGCATCGCCGCCGCCTACCAGATTGAAAGTATCTCGCCTTCGGGCAAAATGACCCGCAGCGCGAACGTAAAGATGGACCACATGGCGCCGACCGACACGACAGCGACGACGGCATGGATCGCCAGTTGCCGCGGCGTGCGCTCGCCCAGCACGCTGAGCGCCAGGAACACGAAGGCCGTGCCGCCCAGCAGCATGCCCAGGAAATCCAGGGTCAGGAGAAACGCCAGGAACAGCCCGTAACACAGGAAGGCGTTGCGGTAGCGGCCAAGGAAGCCTGCCTCGTGCTTTACCGCGTCGCCCGGGGCCGCGCGCACCGATTGGAACAGATAAGCCGACGACAACACAAACAGCACGCCGAGGATCATGCGGGGCCATACCTCCGCCCCGATGGTTCCGTAGCTGGTCTGTTTGATCTGGAAGCTGGCGGCGTAGAACACACCGCAGAACAGCAACAAAAATACCGCAACGACGGTATCGCGGTTGATGGCGCTCACCATCTCTCTCCTCGATTTATACCAATGCTCGTTGATAAAGCCCCACCGGAGGCCGGTTTCCCTTGACCGCTCGCGGCGTTGCGTTCCGCTTGTGGTGCGCGGCACCACGGCGCGAACCGCGCCTG
>DAOVHN010000662.1 GCA_030671915.1 Pseudomonadota bacterium | reverse complement strand
TGGTGGAAATAGCTGTACCAGTCGTCCAGTACCTCTTCGGTCAGCTCCTCGGCGCCGACCAGCCAGCGGGTCAGCGGGAACTTGCCCAGGGGCGTGAAATGGCGGCGATAGACCTTGCGTAGCAGATCCTGGCGGGCCACCGGCATGTTCTTCGGGTCGCCGGTGCCCAGGAAATAATGGCATTTGTCGGTGCAGGCGCCGCAGCGCACGCAGGAATCCAGAAAGACGCGCAACGACCGGGTTTTGTCCAGCAGTTCGCCCAGCCGGCCGATTGCCTTGCCGTGCCAGTCCTCGACCAGCTCGCCGGGAAAGCCCAGCGCCTCTTGATGCTCGGGCGCGGCCACATAGGGATGCGAATGCGACATTGAGCCTTCGCAGATCGGCGGGATTTCGGCGTATTCGCCCAGCTCGGGTGCCTTGTAATCGCCCATGCTACTCGCCCCCGGCTTCCAGTTTGGCGGCCCAGGGCGCCAGATGACGCTTCTCGCGGGCGTTGTCGACCTGGTTGCGGGTCGGGCTGAAGAACAGGCCCGGCGCGTGCAACAGCTTGGAGAAGGGGAAGATAATCATCAGCGCGATCACCATCCCCAGATGCGCCATCAGGACCGGCTCGGCCGGCATCGGCTGCCAGTCAAGGCGCATCAGGCCCAGCATGAACTGCTTGAGTGCCACGATATCGGTGCGCGCCACATAGTTCATGGCCAGGCCGCTGCCCGTGATGCCCAGCAGCAGCACCAGCATCAGATGGTCCGACGGGCCGCTGATATAGCGGATGCGCTGGACGAAGATTCGCCGGAACCACAGCGCGCCCAGCCCCGCCAGCATGGCGAACCCGGCATACATCCCGAAGGGCTGCACCAGCGCCACCCAGTCCCAGACCGGATGGATGAAATAACGCAGATGCCGCATCATCGCCAGCAGCAGGGCGCCATGGAACATATAGCCGAACAGCCATATCCATTTGTTCGACTTGAACAGGCTTTCGAACAGCACCACCTCGCGGATCATGCGCAGGGCGACCCCGCCGACGGTGACCGGCGCGGGCGTTGTGGGAATTTTCAGGGGCGCGGGCGTGCGCGCATATTGCACGACCTTGAACGCCAGACCCACAGCCAGAATGGCCGTGGCGGCGTAAAACAGGATCGCAAACAGCGCGGTCATTGCAGGCATACTCCCCCGTTGACCCGGCGCGCAATTGCGCCGGGGCCATTGGCGTCAACTGTCCGGTCGGATCAGATGCAGCCGGTCGGTTTCGGCAGTCCGGCGATTTTACAGGCCTGTTTGGCCGGGCCGTACGGGAACAGCTCGTAGAGATACTGGCTGTTGCCCTTTTCCGGGCCCATCGACTTCTTGGCCGCCTTGGTCAGCACTCGGATCGCCGGTGCGATCTGATATTCCTCGTAATAGTCACGCAGGAAGTTGACGATTTCCCAGTGATCGTCGGACATTTCGATTTTCTCATCCGCGGCGATCAGCACGGCCAATTCCTTGGACCAGAGGCTGATATCCGTGATGTAGCCTTCCTCATCCGCTTCGACGGTCGTGCCGTTGAGCTGATATGCCATATTGCTAATTCCTCCTTAACTTTTGTCACAGTGGCAAAGGGCTACGCACCCACTCAAAGCCACGCCTGTTGCGCCTCGTGTTCAGCAGCGAGGTCTACAAATCCCTCGTAATCGACGACCTCGATGCCGTCGATCAGCGGAGTTTCCGAAAGCCCGCGGGCCGCCAGATCGGGGCCCAGGGCAAAAAATTTGAAATCGCCTTTGCGCTTGCTGATTTTCTCCGCCGCCTGGCCGCCCGCAAGCGCGCCGTAGACGCCGTCCTCGATCAACAGGATGGCGCTGCCCTTGGCGGCGAGCCGCAGGCAACTGTCCAGTGTATTGCGCTCCAGGGGCGACTTGTTGACTGTATGAAGCA
>DAOVHN010000506.1 GCA_030671915.1 Pseudomonadota bacterium | reverse complement strand
CGCATGATGATGCTGCGCGCGCGCCGCGTGTTCAAACAGGACATGGTTGTGGTCAACAAGCGCGGCGGCAGCGGTTCGGCGGCGCTTCAGTATGTCAACGGGAAGCCGCGCGACGGATACACGATCATGACGATCACCCAGTCGCATATCTTCCAGATCCTGCAGAAGAAGGTGCCGGTCAAGATCGAGGACATGGTGGGCCTGGCCCGCGCCACGGACGATCCGCAAATCGTCGTTGTCGGCGGCAGCAGCCCGATCAAGACGGCGGACGACCTGATCGCGGCCTCCAAGAAGGCCAATGGCGGCCTGAAATGGGGCACCACCTTCGTCGGTGGCGCCGACCATGTGGCAATCCACCTGTTCTGCAAGGCGGCCAAGGGCATCGAATACACCATCGTCCCCTTCAAGGGCGGCGGCGACATCGTCACCAACCTTGTCGGCGGCAATGTCGACGTGGCGCTGCTGAATTATGCCGAGGGCGAATCGCAGTTCGAATCCGGCGAGTTGCGAGCGGTCTGCTCGCTGTCGCGCAACAAGATCGAGTCGCTGGGCGGCGCCCCGACGGCGCGCGATGTCGGCATCGACAATATCGCCTCGACGGTGCGCGGTTTCGCCTGCCTGAGCGGCGTTCCCGATGATAACGTCAAGACCCTCTCCGATGGGCTGGTCAAGGCGATGAAACATTCGGTCTACCAGGGCTACCTGTCGAATGGCGGCATGCCGGCCGACAGCATAATCGGGCAAGAGGAATGGACGGCCGAAATCCGCCGCATCCATGACAACAGCGTTGGCGCGCTGACCGATCTGGGTCTGCTTTAGACCGATCAAGTCACAGAGACAGCCATGTCCGAAAAAACCCTGCGGGGCGGACGGGCGGCGGACGATATGCCCGCCGCCCGCATCCCGCGCGACGCTATTGCCGGGGCAGGCGTCCTGCTGTTCTGCCTGCTCGCTTACCTGGTGACGCTTACCTTCAAGGAAGCGCCGCCGGCGCTTGCCCAGAACGTGCAGCCGGCGACCTTCCCGCGGCTGGTGCTCGGCGTCATGTCGGTGCTGGCGACGGTCATAATCGTCATGTCGTTTCGGCTGCCGGACAAGCAAGCCAAGCCGATCCACCTCATGGTCTGGCCCTCGGCGGCGGTCATGATCGGTTTCGTGATTGCCTTCGATATCCTGGGTATCCTGCCGGCGATGATGCTGCTCTGCTTCGGCCTGCCGATATTATGGGGTGAACGGCGGCTTTACCTGATCATCCCCTACGCCATCATTTTTCCGCTGGCCATATACGGGCTGTTCGCCATTGTGCTGAGGGTCCATTTCGAGCCCAGCCCCCTCGCCTTCTGGTAAAACCGCGGGATATTTCCGATGGATGTTTTCCTGACAACCGCCGCCATGTTCGCCGATCCCTACCTGATCGGCGTCATTCTGATTGGCACGGTCGGCGGAGTGCTGGTCGGCGCCATGCCGGGGCTCAGCTCCACCATGGCGACGGCGCTGCTGCTGCCCTTCACGCTGACGATGGAGCCGATCCCGGCCATCGCCCTGTTGAGCGCGCTCTATTGCGCCGGCACCTTCGGCGGCTCCATCACGGCGATCCTAGTGAACGCCCCGGGCGCGCCGCCGGCCGCGGCGACGGCCTTCGACGGCTATCCGCTGGCGCAACAGGGCCGCGCGGGGCTGGCGCTGGGCATCGCCACCGTCAGCAGCACCATCGGCGGCATTTTCAGCATCATCGTGCTGATCGTCGCCGCGCCGATGCTGGCCCGGGTCGCCTATGATTTCGGGCCGCCCGAATATTTCGCGCTGGCCTTGTTCGGCCTGTCGATGCTGGCCTCGATCAGCGGCGAATCGGCCTTCAAGAACCTGCTGGGCGGCGCGTTCGGCGTGCTGATTGCGACCATCGGCATGGACTTCACCACCGGCGTGGACCGCTTCACCTTCGGTTTCTGGGAACTCAGCGAGGGGGTTCATTTCATCCCGGTCATGATCGGACTGTTCGCGGGCGCGGAATTTCTGACCCAGGCCGGCAATCTGGACCGCAAGATGGTCCGCGCGGCGGTCGACGCGGTCAAGCTGCCGCGCTGGGCCGATTTCCGCAAAACACTGGGCACGATTGCACGGTCCTGCGGCATCGGCGCCTTCATCGGGCTGCTGCCCGCCGAGGGCGGCACCGTCGCGGCCATGATCGGCTACAACGAGGCCAAGCGCTGGGCCAAGGACAAATCGATGTTCGGCAAAGGCGATATCCGCGGCGTCGCCGGGCCGGAAACGGCCAATAACGCGGCCACGGGCGCGGCCATGGTGCCGACCCTGGCGCTGGGCATTCCGGGCAGCGCAACGACGGCCGTCATTCTGGGCGCCCTGCTGGTGCATGGGCTACGGCCCGGGCCGCATCTGTTCAATGAAACGCCTACCCTGCTCTATGGCATTTTCATCGCCATGCTGCTGGCCAACTTGATGTTCATGGGGCTGGGCCTGCTTGGCGCCAAGCTGTTCGCGCGGGTTACCCTGATCCCGACGCGCTTCCTGTGGCCCGCCGTGTTCGTCCTGGCCTGTATCGGCTCCTACGCGCTGGAGCAGGCCATCATGGATGTCTGGATCATGGTGATCGCCGGCCTGGCCGGATTCTTCCTGAAGCGCTACGGTTTTTCGGCGGCGCCGATCATCATGGGGCTGATCCTGGGCGAGCTGGTGGAAAACAGCCTGAAGCAGTCACTGATCATTT
>DAOVHN010000486.1 GCA_030671915.1 Pseudomonadota bacterium | reverse complement strand
TGCGGGACCAGATGAAATCCGATCTGCTGCGGCAAACTGTCGGGCTGTTCCCATAACATGTGGATATCGCTCCCTTTCTTCGTCCGCGCGCAGCATATCAGGTCCGCGCCGCGAATTAAGCGGAAAATAGCCTGTTTTCACCGCGCCATGTCGGAAACGGGCCGAATTGCACCTCATTTCCATGATTTCATTCAGGTTCGCCGCCGTTGCCGAGGAGACCGCCATGCGTGCGCACGCCGTTACCGATTTCATTCTGGGGCTGGAATTTACGGACATTCCCGAACATGCACTGCGCGAGGCGCGGCGCTGCCTGCTGGACCTGGCCGGGGTCGCGGCGGCGGGCTCGCAAACGAACACGGGGCGCATGTTGCGCGCTTTCGCGCATGGCAATCTCGGCGCGCCGGATGGCGGCGTCCGCATTCTGATGGACGGTCGGCGTGCCTCGCCGGCGGGCGCCGCGATGGCCGGGGCGGCGATAATCGACAGTGTCGACGCCCATGACGGCTATCGGGAGACCAAGGGCCATGCCGGGGTGACACTGCTGCCGGCGCTGGCGGCCTTCGCGGATGGCGAGGCGGGGCTGGACGGGGCCGAATTCCTGACCCGCCTGGTGCTGGGCTACGAGATCGCCATCCGCGCCGGCCTGGCGCTGCATGCGAGCGCCGCCGATTACCATACATCCGGCGCCTGGAATGCCTTGGGCGCGGCGGCGATCGGCGCGCGCCGACGCCGCCTGGACCATGAGGCGACCCGTCACGCGCTGGGGATCGCCGAATACTGGGGCCCGCGCAGCCCGATGATGCGGGTGATCGACCATCCCTCGATGCTGAAGGACGGCTCCGCCATGGGCGCCTTCGCCGGCGTAGTGGCGGTGGACCTGTCGGCGGAAGGCTTTACCGGTGCGCCGGCGGCGACGGTCGAACTGGACGGCGGCGAGGTCTGGGCCGATCTTGGTACGTGCTGGTGTATCGCCGAACAGTACATGAAACCCTATCCGGTTTGCCGTTGGGCCCAGCCGGCGATCCACGCCGCCATGACCCTGCGCCCGCAATTCGGTGAAGCGTCCATCGAATCCGTGCGGGTCGAAACCTTCCATCAGGGATGCCGGCTGGCCATGCGGGCGCCGGCCGATACAGATCAGGCGCAATATTCGCTGCCTTTCCCGCTGGCCGCCGCGCTGGTTCATGGCGAGGTCGGCATGGCGCAGGTCGATGGGGCGGGGCTGTCCGACGAGGCGGTGCTGAAGCTCAGCCATGCTATCGAACTGGTGGAAGACGAGTCCATGAGCGCCCGCTTCCCCGGCGAACGTGTGGCACGGGTGATTATCGGCCTGTCGGATGGGAGAGTGCTCGAATCCGGTATCCTGGCCGCTCCCGGCGATCCCGAAGATCCGCTGCCCGACGAACAATTGGCCACGAAGTTCGACTCCCTCGCCGGCCCGGTTCTCGGCGCGGAAAGAACCGCCGAAATCCACGAGCTCGTCTCGGTTATCGGCCCCGGCGTCCCGGCCGCGCCCCTGCTCGACGCGCTGCTGGAGGGTGCCGGATAAGCCTCAATATCTGGAGAGCGGATGTTCGCCAGGGCCTCCCGCGTGCTAACGTCCTGCCCGGATCGGGAAAAGGGAGGAATGACCATGTCAAAACCGGTTTGTGCGGTATTCGGTGTCGGGCCAGGCAATGGAGAGGCCTTTGCGCGGCGGTTCTCGGAAGGTGGCTACGCGGTCACCCTGATGGCGCGGCGTGGGGATGTTATCGACCTGCTGGCCGCTGAGCTGCCCGACGCGCATGCTTATCGCTGCGACGCCGCCGATGCAGGCGATATCGAGCGATGTTTTGCAGAAATCAACGATGACATGGGCGAGGTCGAGACGCTGATCTATAACGCCGGTTCCGGCATATGGGGATCGGTGGAGGAGGTCTCGGCCGAGGATTTCGAGACCTGCTGGCGGATCAACGCCCACGGCGCCTTTGTCGCCTCGCAACAGGTGATCCCGGCGATGAAGGCGGCCGGGCGAGGCAATATCGTGATGATCGGCGCCACCGCCTCGCGCCGGGGCGGGGCGAAATCGGCGGCCTTCGCAGCCGGCAAGGCGGCGCAGCGAAGCCTGGCGGAATCCATGGCGCGCCACCTCTGGCCCGCCGGCATCCATGTCTCGCTGGTCATCATCGACGGGGTGATCGACCTCGAGCGCACGCGAAAGCGCATGCCTGACAAGCCTGGAGATTTCTTCCTGCAGGCTGCGGAGATTGCCGAGACTGTATGGCAGACGACGCGCCAGAACCGTTCCGCCTGGTCCTTCGAGGTCGAGGCCCGGCCGTTCGGCGAGAACTGGTAGCGTCAACACGGCTTTCCCGCCCGGCGCGGCCACGCCGTTAACCGGAAATCAATCATAATCGGTTACACCAATCCTCTGGACCGCCAGCCACGTCAGAGGATTACACCGTGACCGAAAACCTCCTGAAAATTCTCTCCGCCGCCGCCGCGACCCTCCTGGGGCTTGGCCTGTGGTGGGGCATGCTGGCGGTCGCCAGATCGGCGGGCATCGGCGGCGAGTGGACGTCGCAATGGAGCATCCCGGTCTGGGCCGGCTTCGGCCTCGCGGTGATCTCGCTGAACCGAATTCTCGAAAACCTGCTGATTCAGCCGGAATAATTCTCTAATATCAAAGTGTTAGAGGGGCGGGTTCGCCGCCTTGCGCAGCTGGTGTTCGCGCCAGGCGATGTAGGTGGTGGAGAAGAAGATCATCGCGCCGCCGGCCCAGGTGAAGACCGTCGGGATTTCGCCGAACCACAGGAAACCCAGCCCCGCCGCCCAGATCAGCTTGGTGAAGTCGATCGGCATGACCACATG
>DAOVHN010000659.1 GCA_030671915.1 Pseudomonadota bacterium | reverse complement strand
GTCAAGGGGCGGATAGGTCTGTCCTTTGGCATGCTCCTGCCATAGCATGGGGTTAAATAGCGAACAGGAGGCAGATAATGACGGCAAACGACATGCCCGGAAACCGGGACCGGATGATGGTGGAGGGGCTGTACTGGTGGGGGATTCCCTCGCTGTTTCGCTGCCCGGTGGACCCCGACCCCGCCAATTGCGACATCGCCCTCGTCGGCGTGCCGCACAGCACCGGCAACGGCACCACCGAGCGCGACCAGCATCTCGGCCCGCGCGCGGTGCGCGACATCTCGGCGATGGCGCGGCGCACCCATATGAAATTTGCGTTGAACCCGTGGGACGCCTGCCGTGTCGCCGATCTGGGCGATGTGCCCTTCCCCGAGGGCAACGATAACGAACGCTGTGTCGAGCGCATCACCGATTTCTATCGCGAGATCGGCGCGGCGGGCGCGCGGCCGGTCTCGGTCGGCGGCGACCATTCGATCACCGGCGGCATCCTGCAGGCGCTGGCCGGCGAGGGCGCGGCCCTGACCGGCGGAAGCAAGGCGGCGATCCTGCATTTCGACGCCCATACCGACACCTACGAGAAGCTGGACCATTTCCTGGGCGCGAAGAAATCCGCCGCCCATTGGGGCGCCTATCTGGTGCGCCAGGGCCATGTGGACGCGACGAAGAGCGTGCAGGTCGGGATGCGCGGCAATACCCGTACGCTGGACTGGCTGCAAACCAGCCGCGATCTCGGCTACGAGGTCATCACCATGGACCGTTACAAGGAAATCGGCGCACGGGCCGCGATCGACATCATCCTGGACCGCATCGGTGACGCACCGCTCTACGTCACCTTCGACCTGGATTGCCTGGACCCGACCATCGCGCCCGGCGTGGCCAACATCGAGGCCGGCTGCCGCGGCTTCGACATCGACCAGGCGGTGGAACTGCTGCAATGCGTGCGCGGGCGCAACATCATCGGCGGCGACGTGGTCTGCCTGATGCCCACCAAGGACCAGCCCAACAAGATCACATCCCTGGTCGCGGCCGCCGTGATGTTCGAGATGATCGCGCTGATCGCGGATAACGCGGCGAAAAAATAAGATTCTTCGTTTCTGCTCCAACCCTGGCCGGTAACAGACTATAAGCGCTTACGCCGCCGGCGATAATCGGCGCCGGTTGAGGGAAGGGCACGCGGTTGGAATTCATTACGAACCCCTGGTTCTATGCGCTGGCGTTTCCCGCCGTATTGATCGTCGGCTTTTCCAAGGCCGGGGTCGGCGGCGGGCTTGGCATTATGGCGGTGCCGATGATGGCGCTGGTCGTGCCGCCGGTGCAGGCGGCCGGCGTGCTGATGCCGCTGTTGCTGTTCATGGACATCTTCACGCTGCGTGCTTATTGGGGCGTGTTCGACCGGCGCAACCTGGCGATCATGCTGCCGGGATCGCTGGCCGGCGTGGCGATCGGGGCGCTGGTCTTCGGCTATATGAACGACGATGTGATCCGTATCGTCGTCGGCGCCGTCGCCATCCTGTTCACGCTCTATCGCTGGATCGGCCCGCGGCTTCTGCGCCGCGCCGCCGACCACAGATCGCCGCCCCATCGCGGCTACGGGACCTTCTGGGCCAGCGTCGGCGGCTTCACCAGCGTGGTCGCCCATGGCGGCAGCCCGCCGGTGCATATCTACCTGCTGCCGCAGAAGCTGGAAAAACAGATATTCGTCGGCACCACGGTCGTCCTGTTCGCGCTGGTCGATGTAATGAAGCTGCCGGCCTATGCGATGCTGGGTACGTTGGATGCGACTAACCTCGGTACCGCCCTGATCCTGGCCCCGGTGGCGCCCTTCGGCATCTGGCTGGGTATCCATTTCCAGAAACGCCTGCCCGAGGCCATCTTCTACCGCATCTGCTTCACCCTCATCTTCCTCACCGGCTGCCGCCTCGTCTG
>DAOVHN010000533.1 GCA_030671915.1 Pseudomonadota bacterium | reverse complement strand
GCGGCGGCCGAGAACGGGCTGCGCCAGGGCGATGTGATCACCGAGATATTCCAGGAGAAGGTGCTGACGCCCGACGCCGTCGCGGCGAAGATCGAGGACGCCCGTTCGCGGGGCCTGCGCTCGATCCTGCTGACGGTGCGAAGCGGCGACGACCAGCGGTTCGTCGGCCTGCGCATCGACGGCGGCTGACAAGCAGCAATATTCAAGGCATAAACGCGGCGCCGGGATTCCCCCGGCGCCGTTTTTTTATGGGAGCCCCGGCCTGCATGAGCCAATCGGAACCGACCGTCATCCAACCCGCGCACCTGAGCCAGGGTCCGATCTTCCTGGTCGGGCTGGGCCATGGGGCGACACATTGGGTGGCCGCGACTTTCTATATCCTGCTGCCCTTTATCAACCGGGATCTCGGGCTCAGCTATTCACAGGCCGGATTGCTGGTGTCCGTCTTCCATGTCGCGTCGGTAGGCGCCAATTTCGGCAGCGGACCGCTGGTCGACGTTACCGGACGGCGCGTCCTGTTCCAGATCCTGGCGCTGGTCCTGGGCGGCGGCGCGCTGGCGGCCTTCGCGGCCGGGGCCGGTTTCATGTGGCTGGCGGCGATGGTCGCGCTGATCGGGGCCACCAACAATCTTTGGCATCCCGCCGCGATCGCCTATCTGTCGTCGCGCTACCCGGAAAATCGCGGCTATGCGCTGTCGATCCACGCGCTGGGCGCCAATCTGGGCGACGCGGTCGCACCCCTGGTGGCGGGAATGCTGCTTTACTCCATGGCCTGGCCGGGGGCGGCGGCGGTCAATTCGCTGCCGGTTTTCGCCGTCGCCGCCGCGCTCGTATTGTTGTGGCGGGGCGACCGCGCCGGCGCCATCCACGGAAAACCGGGCATGGGGCTGGGCGAGTATTTCGCCGGGATGGGCCGCCTGCTGCGCAATCGCGCGGTTCTGGGCCTGTGCCTGATGGCGGGCTTGCGGACCATGTCCCAGAACGGCCTGCTGATGTTCCTGCCGTTCTATCTGGTGGATGTCATCAAAGCCGACCCGCTGGAAACGGGGTCGGTGATGATGGCGATGCAGGTCGGCGGTATCCTGGCCGTGGTGATCGCCGGCACCCTGTCCGACCGGATCGGGCGGCGGCCCATCGTGCTCGCCGGACTGGGCGCCAGCACCGTGGTGATTGCCGGGCTTACCCTGCTGGGCGGCGGGCCGCTTTATGTGGCAGGCGTTGCGCTGCTGGGTTTCGTGCTGTTCGCGGTGCGCCCGGTGGTGCATAGCTGGATGATGGACCTGACGCCGGGCGAAATGGGCGGGTCGGCCACCAGCCTGATGTTCGGGACCCAGGCCGGGCTGTCGGCGATCGCCCCCGTGGCCGGCGGCATCGTCGCCGATATCTGGGGCCTGCCGGCGGTATTCTACATGCTGGCCGCCCTGATGCTGATGGCCAACATGACAGCCGTCCTGCTGCCGGGCAGTACCAAGAGTCGATGATAACGACCCATTTTATGGGACTTTGTCAGTGAGATTTGGTACTGACTTCACTTGACCCTGGAATGCCAGCCGTTTAGGCGATCCAGAAAACGGCCGCTTATCATGTGCCAAGCGACACCGACATTCCTGAAGCGGTGGAAAACGAACGGGGCCATCTTTTCTCGTGGCATGGGCACGTCCTCGCCCATCACCAACTCGGCCATTTGCTTGCCCATCACGGTTCCCATGGCGACGCCGCGCCCGCAATAACCAAGGCCCGCATAGGCATTCGGGCCCAGTTCGATAAGGCTCGGCGTATAGGATTTCGATATCGCCACGAGTCCCCCCCAATCGAATTCCCAACGTGAGTCCTTGAGCAGGGGGAAAATCCGCACCGCCTCGGCCCGCAAGTGGTGGGTGTCGCCGTCTTGGCGACACGGGTCGAACGGGTTCCCGCGGCCACCGATCTGAAAGCGCCCGGTCTCATCGATGCGGAAATAGACCATCGAATTTCGGGTATCGGAAACATGATGGCCACCAGGCAGAATCGTGCGGCGAATGTCTTCGGCGAGCGGCGCGGTCGCGCTTTGCAAGCTGGCGACGGGAACGATTTGATGCTGCAAACCCGGCCAAAGTCCATCCGTATAACCGTTCGTCGCCAGCAGCAGGTATTGCGCACGCACCTTCGCCCCACCCGCTGTCGTCACCGACCAACCGTTACCATCCCGCACGACGGCGGAAGCCGGGCTTCGTTCATACAGCTTGGCGCCCGCCTTCATGGCCGCGCGCGCCAAGCCGTAAGCATACGAAAGCGGCTGCAAACTGCCGCCGCGCGCATCTTCCATGCCGCCATGGAAGAACGTACTGCCCATTAACTCATGGGTCTCGGCGGCATTTTTCAGAGCAACCAGCGCGCCGATTTCTCCCCATTCCCGGACCCAGTTTTCAACTTCGCGGATGCCGGATTTTCCGTAGGCGCCGCGAAGATACGGCGCGCGGCGCGGGGCGCATTGAATGGCGTGCCTGGCAATCAAGTCGAAGACCAAATCGCAGGCGCCGTTGATAGACCGAACGACACGCTCACCACGTTCCTTGCCGTACATCGCGCGTATG